>JAJYTA010000137.1 GCA_021793295.1 Actinomycetes bacterium | reverse complement strand
GTGGACCGCTTCGGCGGCCCCGAGGCGCTCCGCGTCACCGACGGGGAGATACCACCCCCGGCCCCGGGTCACACCCGCATCCGCGTCCTCGCCGCGGGTGTCGGCCGGACCGACCTGATGGCTCGATCCGGCGACTACATCCTCCAGCGCACGGCCCCGTTCACCCCGGGCTACGAATTCGTCGGCGAAGTCGTCGACCACGGCGACGGCGCGGCCGACGACGCCCCGGCTCCAGGCACGATCGTGGCTGCGGCGCTTCCGGCGATGGGCGCCTATACCGAGTACGCGTCGGTACCCACCTGGCTGCTGATCGAGGTTCCGGCCGGGATGAGCCCGCACACAGCGGCCAGCATCCCGCTCGACTACCTGACGGCCACCAGCCTGCTCGACACGCACGCCCGCGTCCGTACCGGCGACACGGTTCTCATCCAGGGCGCCAGCGGATCAGTCGGTGCCGCACTCGTCGGGCTCGGCCACGCACGCGGCCTGCGGATGTACGGCACCGCGTCCGTGCCCGCTGCGATCGAGCGGCTCACCGGCGAGGACGTCACGATGATCGACTATCGGCGCCAGGACTTCGAGACCGTCATCAAACAGCAGGAACCCGCAGGCATCACGGCCGTGTTCGATCACCTCGGCGGCGCCGGCATACGCAAGGGCTTCCGCCTGCTCGGCCCTGGCGGCGTCCTGGTCAGCTACGCCTTCGCCGGGCGCCCCGGGCACATGGTGGCCGACACCGTTCGCGGTGCCGCGTTGGTCACCTTGATGGGACTGCGGCCCCGCCGCCGGACGGCGCTGTGCATGGTGCCGCGCGAGATCCGCGCTGATCACGCATGGTACCGGCGCACCATGCGCTCGCTCCTCGACAGCGTAGGGCGCGGAGACATCGACGCGCCGCCGACGACGACGTTTCCGCTGCGCGAGGCCGGTGCGGCCCACGCAGCTCTGGAGCACCGAGAAGTATCCGGCAAGATCGTGCTCACCACGGCATGATCGCGGAGATGACGGAGCACCAACGCCGATGAACGAGGTCGAGGAACTGCGGTACCTGATCCTGGCGCTGCAGCGCGAGGGCAACCGCATGCTCGCGGCCGCGCTGCGCCCGCTCGGGCTCACGCCTGCCCAAGGCGAAGCGCTGGGTCTCATCGCCAGGCACGAGCCGGTCACGTTGAGTGGACTCGGGGCCCTGCTCGTCTGCGAGTCCGGCACGAACCCGAGCCGCATCGTCGACCGGCTCACCGGTACGGGGCTGGTCCGGCGCGACACCGATCCGGACGACCGCCGCCAGGTACGCCTCACTGTGACCGCACGTGGCCGTCAGATCGCCGAGCAGGTCACCGTCGCCGAGAACGCCCTGCACGAGCGGCTCACCGCGATGATCGCCGGACACCAGGTCGGACCGGCGCTCGAACTGCTCCGCTCGATGGCCGGCCGGCTCCCGGCCGGGCAGTCGCTCGAACGCCGCAAGACGCTGCGAGCCGACGACCCGTCGTGATCAGCGGGCAGGCGGACGCAACCGCGACGCGAGCAGGTCGGCCGCTGCCTCCGCGGTGATGCGCGCGGCACCGTGCGCCAACACGTAGCGCTCCCCCAGCACTTCCGGAGGCGTACCGGTGCCGTGATCGACGACGATCGCCTCCGGTCGCGCTGCCCGAACGGCCCGCACCACGTCGGCCTGCCAGGGCTGGCGGCGTACCCCGCGCACGGCGACGACGACCGGCCGGCCCGGGTGCGCGGTCAGCGCGTGCCGAGCATCCGGCCCGGACTCGTTCACCGGAACGACGACGGTGCCGTCCAGCCGCTCCGCCAGCTGCCGACCGACACCCCAGGGCACGGCCCCGGCGGCGATGGACGGCCGGTCCTGCAGCTCGATGACCACCGGCGCGTCGGGAAGTGCGACGTCGCCGCTGGTGGTCACCGCTCGCACTGCGGCGTTGGCGGCGGCACCGCGGGCCAGGGGCGCCGGCGTGACGGCGCGCAGCCTGCGCCGCAGGGATCGCACCCGGAAAGCGGCCTCGGCCAAGCGCCGTTCCGGCAATCTCCCGGATCGAACAGCGTCGACCATGGTGTCGACGATGCGCTCCAGCGGCTCAGGCCCGACGGTGTCGCCGCCGATGCACAGCGCGTCGACGCCGGCCAGCAGAGCCTGTACCGCGGCCTCGGCGTGCCCGACGGTGCGACTGATCGCGTGCATGTCCAGACCGTCGGTCATCACCACGCCGTCGAAGCCCAGTTCGTCCCTGAGCAGGCCGGTGATGGCTGGCGCGGACAACGTCGCCGGGGCATCGGGGTCCAGCGCCGGAACCCGGATGTGCGCCGTCATGATCACGCCGACGTCGGCCTTGATGGCCGCCTGGAACGGCGGTAGCTCGCGTTGCCTGATCACCTCGAGAGCGGCATCGAGCACCGGTTCGGTCAGATGACTGTCTTCGCTGGTGGCGCCATGCCCGGGAAAGTGCTTGGCCGTCGCGGCGACACCCTGGCTCTGCTGCCCGGCGACGAACGCCGCGACGTGTCGGGCGACGAGCTCGGGGTCGAAGCCGAACGAGCGCACGCCGATGACCGGATTGTCCGGATGCGCGTCGACGTCGGCGACCGGCGCGAAGTTCAGGTCGATTCCGCAGGCGCGCAGGCGCGCACCCAGTTCAGCGGCCACCTGCTCGGTGGCGGACGGGTCGTCGAGCGCGCCGAGTGCGGCGTTGCCTGGCAGCGACGAGCCGTGCGCGACGTCGAGCCGGGTGACGTCGCCACCTTCCTCGTCGACCGCGATCACCAGATCCGGGCCGGCATCGTGCAACGCGGCCGCCAGGCGCGCCACACCGGCGTCACCGTGCTCGGGATCGATGTTGCGCCCGAACAGCACGACACCGCCGAGACCTTCGGCGGCCATGCGCCGTAGCCAGGCCGGCGGCTCCGACCGCCCCTCGAAACCAGGGAAGAGGGTGCCCAGGGCCAGGCTCCGCAGCTGCGCGGACCCGCGACGCGACGGCGTCATGTCAGCCGTCCCGCGATGGCGGCGCACGCGGCGCGACTGCGGCTGCCAGGTGGTGAGCACGTCGCTCGGTTCACGAGTACCTCCAGAGTGTTCGCCGACGGCGTGCGCGCCGGTTTCGGGGTCGCAGGTGCTGTTCTGACGGCGCATCGCACCCTACCGTAAAGTTTGTTGCCAGTATGTTCAGGCGGCGTTGGGCGGCTCTGCGCGGAGACGGACGCCGCTGTCGAGCTGCGCACCACCAGGCGTTGTGCTGCACCACGAGGCGTGTATGGGTGGTGGGGCAGGGAATTACCAAGTGAACATGATCATTTGGAAGCCGGGGGTCAGGTGGCGGCGAACAGGTCGTCGCGGGCGTGCTCGACCGCCCGCAACACCGCGCCACGCAGCACCGGCGCCTCGTCGACGGCGGTGGGCACGACCTGCGGATGAACCGGGGCGATACGCCGCACCGCGTCTGCGACCATCACGGCCAGCCGCTCGCCGCCGGCCGACCCGACCTCCCCGGCCAGCACCACCAGCGCTGGATCGACCACCGCACACACCGACGCCACACCCAGCGCGAGCCGCTCGGCCAACTCGTCGAGGAACTGCGTGCCCGCGGCGGCGCCGACCGATGCGTCCTTGATCGCTGCCGCTGCGTCGGCGGCCACGATGCCGTGCTCGGCTGCCAGTTCGACCACGGCCGCGGCTCCCACCAGGCTCTGCAGGGCACCGCGAGCAGGACGTTCGACGTCAGCCGGCGATGGCGCACCGGGCATCGGCAGGTAGCCGATCTCACCCGCCGCGCCGGTCGCCCCTCGGTGCAGGTGCCCGCTGAGCACCACGGCCAGGCCCACACCGCGCCCGACCCACAGCAACACCATGTCGTCCACGTTCCGCGCCGCGCCTTCGGCGCGCTCGGCGATCGCAGCCAGGTTGACGTCGTTGTCGAACGTGACGTCACACCCCAGATCCGCTGCCAGGAGAGCGCGCAAGCCGCGCTGCCACCCGGGCAGGTCGAACGAGAGCTCGATGTCACCGGTGGCCGGATCGACCACGCCCGGCATACCGATCACGACCGCGTCGACGTCCTGCACCGCAACCCCGGCCTCGGCGGCGACGGCGACGGTCGTGTCGTGGATGAGCTGCCTCGGGTCACCGGCGCCCTCGGCGCTGCGCTGGACCTGTCCTGCCACAGCGCCGGTGACATCGGCGACCGCGGCGCGCACCCCGTCGGGGTTCATCTGGACACCGACGGCGTACGAGCACCCCGGACGCAGCGCATACAGCTCCGCGCTGGGCCCGCGTCCGGTCGAGCGGGTGCCCACCGCCTCCACGAGCTCGCGCTCCTGTAGGCGGGCCAGCAACTGCGAGGCGGTCACCTTGGAAAGCCCGGTGCGCTTGCCCAGCTCGACCCTGGTCAACGGCCCTTCACGCAACAGCAGCTCGAGGGCGCTGCGGTCGTTCATGACGCGCAGCAGGCTGGGCGTGCCGGGTTGTCGCGACATGTCACCTCACTATGGCCCGCACGTCGCAGGTCCGTTCTCAAGATTGCCGACATCGTAGTTGGCGCCGACTCGACGGGTCACGGCCCGGTTGGACACCGGGCCCCTCGGTGATGGCATCCTGTGCGGGTGACCGGGGGGACCGAGCCGACTCTAGACCAACTGGCCGGCGACGCGGCCGTGGTCCGGTTGTACCGCCAGGTCTTCGCCGTGCTGGCCCGCGAGTCCGGCGCGATGATCGCCGATTCCGGCATGCTCGACGTCGACGAAGCGATTCTGGACGCGTTTGCCGACGCCGGCCGTGAAGGCCTGACGCTCGACCAGGCCGTGGCCGCGTGCCGCCCGCTCGACGCGAGACTGGTGACCCGCCGGTTCGAGGTGCTGCGCGAGTACGGCGCCATCAGCAAGGTCGTCGATCGGCCCAACGAGCGCTTCCACCGCGCGGCCTTCGCGCCGTACGTCATGTTGCTGTTCCTGCGCCGGATGGCCGAGCAGGGCGGGCAGGCCGAGCTGCACCAGCTGCTCACGCTCGAGCACGTCAACGTGCAGGAGCCCGACGCCACGGCCGAGGTCGGGCGCACCTCGGTCAGCCGGCTGAGCCGCATCTTCCGGCACCTGGGCAACGAGCTGGCGATCCTGGCCGCCGGCAGCACCGCCGAAACCCTCGGCGACCACGCGCAACTGCTGTGGGGCAACAAGTCACTGATCACTCAAGCCGAGCACGTCCACGCCGTGGTGATCGAGCGCTGGCCACAACTGCACGGTGAGTGTGCCACGTTGCGCCTGGCGCTGGCGGCCTACGGCGACGCCGTGGAGACCGCCGCCGGCCGACTCATCGAGCAGGCGGGCACCACCCGCGCACTCGGATTGCTGCCGGTGGAGACGTGGGTGAGCTTCGCCCGCGGCTCCGATGCCGACACTCTCGCCGGCGTTCTCGACGGGTTCGTCTTCGACGCCCCGGCGCCGTGGTTCTCACCACATCAGCTCACCGAAGCCGTCGAATCCGGCCGCCAGACCGGTGGTGCTCGCCAGCCCCCGCCGCGGCCCGAGGCCGGCGCCGCACCGCCGCCGGAAACCACCGTGGCCCCCGCCGACGACGCCGACCACCTACGCGACCTCGCCGAACGCCTCTTGGGCGACACGACGTCGGTGCCGGTCACCGAGGTCCTCGACGACTCCGGCGACTGGCCCGCCGCGCGCCGCGTTCTGGCCGACCTGACCGCGCTGCACCATCACCCCGACCTGCCCTACGAGCTGGTCTGGAGCGACGGACTGCGCATCGACGTCACCGCCAGCCCCTCCTGGACGTCGCACGGCTCGCTCGTGCGCGTCGCCGATGCGGAAGCCGAGAAATAGATGAGCGACGACGACGCCCTGTGGTGGGCGAGGCTGCGCTCGGGCGGGCCCCGACCGGTCTCGCCGGACAGCGCCTACCCAGCCGGCGTGCGCCGGCTGGTGGAGCCCGACGCGGGCGCGGTGTGGCTGGTGCCCGACCTGCCCGACGGTGCCAGGCCCGACGTCCTCGACGAGCTGGGCCTTCCCGGCGCCCATGTCGATCAGCGCGGCGACACCGCCCGGGTGCTCGCGGCCTGCTTGCGCTGTTGCTGGACCGAACCGTCCGGGCCGGTCTGGCCGGGCGTGGGAGCCCAGCTCGACGACGTGGCGACGGCGTTTCGGTCCATCACCGACAACCGCGACGAGCGGGCGCTGCATGCGGCCCTGCTCGGCGCCGTGCGTCGCCTGGCCGGGTCCGGCTGGCTGATCTTCGACGAGGACCAGCGCGTCGTACGTCTCGGCCCGCGGGTCGCGATGTGGAACGCAGCCGAGCTGAGCAGCCTGCGCGAGCTGTGGCGGTCGATGCCGCGATGACGGCGAGTATCGACGACGGGCGGCATCCGGTGTTCGAACCCGTGCTGGCCGAGCTCAGCGAGCGGCACCGCGACGAGGTCCTCACCGCCTTCGCCGCCGTCGAGCACAGCCGCGACCCCGTTCCTGAGGCGCAACTGGCCGCCCTACGCGATGCGACCCTGCGCCGGCATCTGCGCCAGCTGCTCGGGCGGGTCGGGCGCACCCTGGTGCCGGTCGCTGGCGGGCAGTGGACGTCCGGATACACCGACGACGTCGCCGCCCGCTTGACCGCCGACGGCTGGAACGCCTTGCCCGGCATCGACCGCGCCGTCCTCGTCCTCGTGCTGATCCATTCGGTCGCGATCCCGCGCAGTCAGGGCCTGCTCGGCGGTGACTCCTGGACTTCCGGGCATCCCACGTCGGCCGACGAGCTCATCAGGTACTCCCAGTTGCCGCGCGGCGAGATCCGCCCCGCGCTGGGCCGGTTGCGCGCCGCGGGACTCGTTCAGGCCGCACCGTCACGCGGGCGCCAGGCCGACATCGGCACCGCCTACCTGCCTGGACCGGCGTTGCACCGGCTCACCCCGGCGGCCCGGCAACGGTTGGAGCACCAGCTGATCCTCGCCGCGGCCCCGGAGAGCCCACTGGCCGCGGCGATCCGCGCCCGGCAGGTGGTACCACCGGACATGGACGGAGACGAATGAGCACAGCACGCCGCTCTTCAGGCGTACCGACGGACGGGCCGTTCGATGTCGTCGGCGAACGCGTCCTGGTCGGTATCCAGGTCGTCGACATCTCCCGGCTGTCCACGCACCCGGTCCCGCTGACCACACAGGGGCTGGTGACGGTGGCCGGTCAGGGCCCCAAGGACTCCAACGGCGCCGGCAAGTCGTCGTTCATCGCGGCGCTGAGTCTGCTGCACGCCGATGAACAGTGGAAGCTGGCCAGCGGTGCCGCCGGCGCGGCCGAACTGCTGTTCACCGCGGAGCTGGCGGCGCAGGAGAGCCGGTGGTCCAACGTCGACCGCGGCTACGTCATCGGCGTGTTCGCCCCGCCGGCCGCGGCGAGTACCAGCGACGTGGCCGGTCAGTGCGTCACCGTGTGGCTGCGCATCAATCGCAAGGCGCCCTACCTCGACCTGCGCTGGCACGACGGGTTGCACCTGCCGTACGGCTCGACCGAGCAGGAACGTGCGGGGCGGGCCGACGAGCTGTGGCGAGCGCTGCCGCGCAGCAACGGTCGCACCGACTTCCACGCCAACCAGCTGTCCAAAGTGCTGTTCGGCCGGCATGCGCGCTGTGTGTCGTTCCTGTCGACGTCGGTGCGTTCCAGCCCGACGGCCAACCTGCTGGCGCAGCCGCTCAACGATCTCGCTCCGCACCGCATCTTCGACGCGATCGCGACGCTGACCGGTCTCGACCGCGAGCTCGACCATGAGCAGGTGCTGCGCTCGGCCGAGCACACCCACCGCACGACAGTGCTCGATGCCGAGCGCGACCTCGCGGAGTGGGATCGTGAGATGGCCGTGGTGGAGGCCGGCATCGCCCGGCGGGTCAAGGCACGCGAGTTGCTCGACGCCGCACGCGACGCCTGGCGAGCCCGGTGCGCACGGCACCTGCTCGACGGCATCGAGGAAGCCGGCCACCTGCGCTCACAACTCAACACCCTCGACGAGTCCATCGCCGAGTTGCGCGCGGAGATCAATGCCGTCGACGACAAGCTCGCCACCCTCACCGACGACGACGGCGCCATCCGCCGCTTCGACGCGGCGCGCCAGCAGCGCCAGGAGCTACTGGCCCGCGATCGCGAACTCGACGCGAGTCACCAGGCCACCACGCAGAACCTCGAACGGCTGGTGGCCCGGGCCCGGGAACTCACCGAGCAGGCCAGGTCCGCCGACGGACGCGACGCGGAGACCGCACGGGCCGAGGAGGCCGCGGCCAGGACGGCGCTGGAGCAGGCGATCGCCGCTCACGGTGTGGCCCGGGCCGCAGAGGCCGCTGCTCGTCGGCGGGCCGAGGCGGCAGCAGACGGCGACGACGTGGCTGCTGCCCAGCTGCAGCGGCTGCGTGCCGCGCAGATCCCCGCTGCGGCGTTGGTGGACGTCGTGCAGGTCGACGAAGCCGAACGCGTTACGTGGGAGCCGCGGTTGATCCCGTACCGCGACGCGACCGTCGTGACCCGTGCCGACGTCGACCGTGCCCGCACGGCGTTGGCGGATCTCCCCGGGTCGGTGCTCGTCATCGCCGACGCCGCGGACGCGGAGTCCGGCCGGTTCGACGTCTCGGGGTTCCTCGACGCGATCGCCGCGCGAGCCGGTGCTGCCTCCGACGTCGACACCCAGGCCGGCGTCATCGTCGTCGGCGGCTTCGCCGAGCCGTTCACCGGCCGTGCGGCACGAGTGGCCACGGCCGAGGACGAGCTGCGCGTCGCAGCCGACGCCGTCGCCGAGGCCGCCTCTGCCGTCGAGGCAGCCCGCGCCAAGCTCGACGCGGCCGAGGCACGCACCCGCGCGGCCGCAGCCGCAGCGGCCGCCGAAGCCGTGCAGCACGAGATCGCCGAGCTGCGCGCGGCCAACGACGAACGCCAGGAACGCCGCGACGCGCTGGCGCCGCAACTGGCCGAAGCCGAGGAGGCCTACGCGCGTGAGCTCGGAGTACGAGATTCGCGCGACGAGCGCATCGCGAGCTTCCGCGGCACCCGCAAGCGGCTGGAGCAATCCCTCGCCGAACGCGAGGCCGAGGTGTTCCGGCTCACCGAGGCGCGCGACGCGTTGCACCTGCTCGACCGCGAGAAGGCCTGGGGCGACTCCCCCGAGGCTGCTGAGCGCCACCTGGCCGAGCTGGACGACCAGGCCGGCTGGACCTTGGCGCAGTGGAACGACCATGCCTGCAGCCTGACGAACGAGGTGGCCATCCGCTGCTTCCCGCCGAGCACCCCCGCCAACGAGATGACCGCTGAGCTGCGCGAGCTGTTGGTCACCCAGAACTGGCACAACGCCAGCCTGGACACCCGGGTCGGTATCGTGCAGCCGCTGCAACGGGCGCTGCGTTCACACCTCGACGACACCGCCGAGCACGACCACCATCAGCTCCGCCAGATCACCGAGCAGCGCACCCGCCGCAGCAACGACCTGGCCGCCGCGCGCCTCGGCCTGGCCGAGGCCGAGCAGACCGCCCGGGCGCACCGCTCCACCCTCGCCGCCGGCATCAAAGCCATGCTCACCAAGGTCGCCGCCGAGTTCGACCGGCTGGACCAGGACTACGGCGGATACGGCGCGGGTCTGGACTTCCCCGAACCGGAACCGCCGTCGGAGCCGGACAAGCCGTGGCGCTGGACGGTCAGCCCCAAGTGGCGCCGCGCCGAGGGCCAGCGGATGTCGTCCTACACCTTGCGGACGAACACCGCGCAGATGGACGAAAAAGCGGTCAAGCTGGTGTGCGCTGCGGCATTGGCGCGCGGCAGCGACCGGCCGATGCTGCTGATCCTCGACGAGCTGGGGCGCAACCTGGGCAAGCAGCACCGCCGCGAGGCCGTCGCGCTGTTCGAACGCATCGGCACCGACCACAACATCACCGTGGTGGGAGCGTTGCAGGACGACATGGAGCGCTACGCCATCGAGGCTTCCGGGCTCTACATCAAGCTGCGCCGCCGCTCGGACACCATGGCCTACAACGAGGAGCCGGTCATCGTCGGTGACGAGGCCAACCGCGAACGCGTCGAGCTGCTGCGCGACTGGTTCGCGTCGTACCGTCCGGGGACCGACCGGGAGCTGCTGACGCCAGAGCAGTAGCGATCGCTGTTGATCACCGAGTGTGCGAGAGTGCGGTTCATGACGTCCACGCCCTCCATGCCGCCGGTGCCCGGGAAGCACGTGAACGATCCCGAGGTGATCCGGCGCCTGCTCACCACGCCTGCCACCTGGGCGATCGTGGGCCTGTCGGCCAATACCGCTCGGACCGCCCACGGCGTCGCGCAGTTCATCCGCGACCGGCTTGGGATGCAGATCGTGCCCATCCACCCGCGCGGCGAAGACACTCTGGGTGCGACGGGCTACCGGAGCCTGGCCGACGCTCCGGCGCCCGTCGACGTGGTCGACTGCTTCGTGAACAGCAGCCGGGTCGGCGACGTCGTCGACGAAGCCATCGCGCAGCGCGAGCGGCTGGGTATCAGCGCCGTCTGGCTGCAGCTCGGCGTGATCGACGAGGCCGCCGCCGAACGCGCGAAAGCCGCCGGACTCGACGTCGTCATGGACACCTGTCCGGCCATCGAGGCCCCGCGCCTCGGCTTGTGAACTGCCCTCGCCGCTGTCGCCGCGCCGCTCACCGGACGTCGTCCAACGGCGTCGCCTGTGTCCACAGCACCTCGAACGCGACCTTCAACGTCGCCGCCAGCGCCTGATTGTGCACCACCAGCGTGGTGGCCGAACTGTCGGCGTCGGCGGCATGAGGCAGATTGAACGCGACCGACCGCTCGTCGACGATGGTGAGCTTCAACGGCAGGTTCTCCGCGACCCGCACCTGCTCACCCAGCGCCGCGAACGTGTGCACCAGCTCCGAGGTCCGTTCGTCGTCGAGCATCGAGCGCTCGTAGATCGCCCGCTCGACGACCTCGGGCACGGTGGCCTCCTCGGGCACCGGTAGCGCCAGGTACGGCGAGCGGACCAGCGAGACGACCTCGCGGCGCGCCTCGGCCCACAGCTGTTCCACGCGTTGCACGGCATGCTCGGCGTCGCGCAGCACCTCCACGTAGTCGGTGTGTTCGGCGTGCGCGAGGCCGCTGCGGTACTGCGGGAGCAGTTCGCCCGCGATCACCGTCGCGGTGTCGGCCACGCGGTCGAGCTCCCGGCGCCGGATGGCGATCAACCGCTCGGCGACCCGGTCGGGCGGCTGGGCCCGGTAACGCAATGTCTGACCAGGCACGTGGACGACGACACCGCGCTCGGCCAGTGAGGCCAGCACGTCGTAGACCCGCTGGCGCGGGATCGGCGTGCTCCGCGCGATCTCGGCCGGCGTGGCGTCCTGGCGGCCGATGAGAGCCAGGTAGGCGCGCGCCTCGTACCGGGTCAGCCCGAGATCGACCAGGCCGGCGACATTCGCGGCGGTGTCCATACAAATCAGCCTACTGTCACCATTGACAGTGGTGACATGCTTCGTTACTTTCGCCGGAAAGCCCGGGGGGCGGCTCCGCGCAGGCGCGGGCTCACCTGCCAGGTCCTGGTACCAAGGAGGCCCGTGTTGCACTCGATGCCGCGTCGTCACGGGCATTCTCCGGCGGATCCCTCCGGTGTGTTTCTCACCGCATCCGGCAACCACGCCGCTCGCGGCCGGTCATGTCGGCACCCTGCCGGCACCGGTGATCTGACCCCAGGTCGAACACCCCTCGACACCCTGTGGGTCGACCAGTAAGGAGCCACGATCATGCGTCGAACCCTGACCCTGTCCGCCGTGGCGGCGCTC
>JAJYTA010000136.1 GCA_021793295.1 Actinomycetes bacterium | reverse complement strand
GATCTGACGTGCCGAGCACCGGTGACCAGGCGCTCCAGGAATACCACGCCGGAGCCGAAGGCGCGCAGCGCCTCCTGGCTGGTGCGCTCGAACGCTTCGGCCAGTTCGTCCGCCGAGGCCACCATCCGGATGCCGCGCCCGCCGCCGCCCGCGCTGGCCTTGAGCATCAACGGGTAGCCGATGTCGTCGGCGGCTCGTCGTGCCTCGTCCAAGGTGGCCACTTCGCCCCGGCTCCACGGCGCGACCGGCACACCGACCTCTTCAGCCAGCAGCTTGGCCCCGATCTTGTCGCCCAGTCGGCGCATCGCCGCAGCGCTCGGGCCGATGAACGTCACGCCGACCTCGTCACACAGTTCGGCGAACGCCGGATCTTCGGCCACGAAACCCCAGCCGACCCATGCGGCGTCGGCCCCGGTGTCGACCAGCGCCCGTTTCAACACCGCGTAGTCGAGGTACGGGCGGGCCGAGGCCGGGCCCAGCGCATAGGCGACGTCGGCCTCGCGGACGAACGTCGCCGTGCGGTCGGCATCGGTGTAGAGGGCGACGGTCTCCATGCGTGTTCCCGTCTCTGCCGCAAGGTCGCGCACGGCGTGAATGAGCCGCATCGCGGCCTCACCACGATTGACGATGGCAACACGACTGAACAACGGTTGAGCCTCCCACCTGCCCGGACGCGGATTCGGACGACATCGCCGGCAGCGTCGCCCGCGCGTATCTCTACCCTGCGGGATGACCGCCGGTGACACCAATGTCGCGCACCGCGCGTGGTGCGGCGCCTCCGTTGGGGAGACCCCACAAACGCTCGGGGGCCGGTCGGGCGCCTTTCCTCGCCCCTGACGCTCGGCGGCGAGCCTTGACCGTCAAGCGCCAAACCAGTCAATTTCGGTCGAAGGGACGCGTATATAGTTTCGATCATGGCTCCGCCGAACGAGATCGATCCCACGACCGTCCAGGAAGCCGGAGATCGGCTCGTCGCCGTCGCCCCGGAAGCCGATGGGGCGATGCCTGGCATCTACGGCCCGGATCTCGACGCGATGTACGACGACGAAGGCGTCATCGACGCACGGGTCGCCGCGATCGAACTGCTGCAAGTCCTGCGTGACCGCGCCGAGCATCAAGGCAAGCTCGACCTCGCTGCCTACGACGCGTACAAGGACATCTGAGGCGTGTTCGACAAGCCGGAGAAGTTCGAGCACGACGCCGAGGTGTGGCGCGATCAGGCCGAGGGGTTCGCCAAGGCCGCCGAAGCGGCCGCCGCCATCGCGAAAGACACCGCCACGGCGGCCAGCGAGGCGGTCTGGAAGGGCCCGATGCCCACCGAGCGGCTGACGCGGATGCAAGAGCAAGCCCTCGACGCAGCGAACTCCGCTGACGTCCTGGCCACGATGGCGCAGGCCTGCCGCGCCATCGCCGATGCGGCCGAAGACGCGACGAAGGCCATCGACGAGCTCCGCCGCGAGTGGGACGACGGCAACATCGTCGAACGGATCCGCAGCGACGGTGACGACGACGACGTCCGCGGCGAGTTCAACGAGAAGACCTCGACCGCCCGGGCCCTGCTGAGCGAACTCGCCGACGACCTGCAGCCGGTGATCGACCGCGGCGACCCGCTGGACTACCTGTTCAACCCGATCCAGGTGCCCGGGGCGCCGATCAGCGGGGAACAACTCGACGACAAAGCCGCGAACGACTACTTCGAGACCGGCGTGCTCGCCGACCCCGAGCACGTCGAAGAGATCGAAGACACGATCAACGGCTTGTCCGAAGGCGAGGACCCGCCGGAGAACTGGAACGAATGGGCCACGGCCAACGGCTACACGTCTGAAGAGATCCAGGCCGCTCTGGACAACCTCGACCCCGACGAACGTGCGGCGCTGGACGAGTGGCTCGCGGCCAACAAGGGCGACATCAACAACGACGACACCGACCCGAACCCGGCCAGCCTCGGGCTGACCTCGTTCCTGTGGCAGAACATGCGCGCGGACCAGATCCAGGAGTTCCACGACGACGTGCCCAACCTCGAGCCGACGCTGTACGGCGACGCCGACGGCTGGGTCAACGGCGATGTGGACATGAGCGTCGACTTCGACATCACCGATGGCGGCTCCGGGGTCGTGCAGATCGACCAGGGCAGCATCGGTGAGTGCGCCACGCTGGCGTCCATCGCAGCTGCGGTGGCCGCCGACCCCGGGTGGGTGGACAAGCACATCAAGCAGAACCCGAACGGGACGTTCACGGTCACCATCTACGACGAGAACGGCAACCCGGTCGAGGTCACGGTGAACGGCAACGTTCCGGCCGACGGCGGCAACCCGATCTTCAACGGCCGCGACAGTGACGGCGAGATCAACTGGGCGTCCATCTACGAGAAGGCGATGGCGCAGTACCAGGGGGGCCACTACGAGGAGATCGACGGCGCTTACACGGCCGAACGCGTCAGCGAGACCTCCGGCCAGGACAACAACGTGGTTGAGTTGCCCCTCATCACACCGTGGCATCTCGCGACGTTCGCGCAGATGCAAGAGGCGTTCGAGAACGGCAAGCCGATCATCATGGGTGGCGGCGGTCATGCCTATGCGGTGGTGGGCTTCGAGGACGGCAAGGTTCTGGTGCAGAATCCCTGGGGCGGCGAAGGTTCGGTCGTGGCGATGACGCCGGAGGAGTTCAACTCCGGCCAGTTCCCCGAACCAGCCGACGACTGGCCCGAGTTCAGTTATGTGGCGGTGACCGAATGAGCGAGCGCAAGGTAGACGGCGGCGGAGCGCCGTCGGTGGTGGTCGACCTCGTCGACCCGCCCGCCGACGATCCCACCGTGCTGACCCGCACGGCCAAGGCCCGGGTGGTCGCCGGCGCGCCCGCGGGCACGAACCTGTCGATCATCCACATCACGCCCCCGGTCAGTCAGTCCCCGACCATCCAGGTCGGCTCAGCTCCCGACCGTGACACCGCCCCGTGGGCACACTTCACGACGACCGGGTTGTGGAAGGCCGCCACCGTGGCCGGCGAGCGCGCCACGCTGACGTATCGGCTGGCCTGGAGTCCGGTTCCCAAGCGCTCGCTGCAACGCGGCTCGAAGGTCGTGGTCACCTACACCGACGAGATCACCGTCGGCGACCGGGTGACACACGGACCGCTGACCTACGAGGTGCTGGGCATCACCGACACCGGCGACGTCACGACCAGCCACATCGACCTGGCGGTCACCTTCGACCCGTCGATCCCGCTCACCGAGGACACGCCCTGACCACCGCGTGCCTGCGACCACCGAGCCTCCTGATCGCCGTCGGCGCGGCGATCACGCTCGCCCTGGCCGGCTGCGGCGACGACGCGAGCGGCGACGACGGCGCGACCACGCCACGGGCCAGCGACACTCGCGCCGACGGCGAGATTCCGGACGGCGAACCGACAACGGCCTCGGCTGCCATCGACCTGTGCGAGCCGGACGTCGACGGTGACACCATCCGCGACCGCTCCGAGTTCGCCCTGATCGCCTGCGACGCGCCCGAGGGCAGCAACCTGTCCATCGTGCACGTCACGCCACCGGCCGGGCAGGACATCTCCGTGCAGGCGCGCTCGGCGGCCGACTCCGACCAGACCCCGCGCGTCACGCTGCAGGCCCGTGGCTTGTGGCCGAATCCCGGCACCGGCGTCACCACCGTCGACGGCGACACGGCGACGTTTCGCTACACGCTGTACTGGTACGCCGAGGGCGCCGGCACCTCCGACCGGGTCGAGCACGACTTCGAGGACGAGGTGGCGGTCGGTGACACCGTCACTCGTGGGCCGTTGACCTATGAAGTGCTCGGCATCACCGATACCGGAGACGTCGAGACCAGCCATCTCGATCTCGCGGTCACGTTCGACCCGTCGACCCCGCTGCCGCCCGGCGCTTCCTGACCTCGCGAGACCGCTCGGGCCACACTGGGCGCAGCGCGTTCACTCGGCCCGGTCGCGGTCCAGTGCGGCGGCTTCGTCCGGTGTCGGGGCGGTGCCACCGAGGTGCGCCGGCAGCCACCAGGTGTCGTCGTCACCCTGCGGCGTGGCCGGGTATCGCGCTTGCACGGTGTCGAGCAGGTCCTGCATCCGCGAGCGCAGCTGCGTCGTCGCTTCGGTGGGCGAGATCCGCGCGTCGGGGGTGATCGGTTCGCCGGCCAGGATCGCGACCGGGACGTGGCGTTGGGTGAGGTTCTTCGGG
Source organism: Actinomycetes bacterium (assembly GCA_021793295.1). Classification (GTDB taxonomy): domain Bacteria; phylum Actinomycetota; class Actinomycetes; order Jiangellales; family Jiangellaceae; genus Haloactinopolyspora. The sequence continues at coordinate 7,615 of JAJYTA010000136.1, read as the reverse complement.
CGGCCCTTCGTCCACAGCCGCTGCGGGCCCCACACGGCCATCGGTATGAGCGGTACGCCGGCGTCGGCAGCCATCCGTGCCGCGCCGGACTTGAGGTCCTTGACCGTGAACGAGCGGCTGATGGTCGCTTCGGGGAAGACCCCCACCACCTCGCCGCCGCGTAACCGTCGCACGGCCTCGTCGTAGGAGTCACGCCCGGCGGCGCGGTCGACCGGGATGTGGCGCATGCCCCGCAGCAGCGGTCCGGCGACCCGGTTGGCGAAGACCTCCTGCTTGGCCATGAAGCGCACGAGGCGCTTGGACGGCAGCGCGCCGAGCCCGCAGAAGATGAAGTCGAGGTAGCTCTGGTGGGTGCACGCGATGACGGCTCCCCCGCGCCGCGGAATGTGCTCGCTGCCGCGCACGTCGAGCTTGAGGTCGAGTATCCGGAACATGGCCTTGCAGGTGAACACCACTGGCGAGTACACGAGTTCGGCCATGCGCAGAGCCTACGGGGGCGAAGCGACGGACGCAGGGCCTGTGCCCTCGCGTCCGTTCGCATTCATGCCACCCGCCGGTTACGGCGCGTAGGCGACGACGTCGATCTCGACCAGGATGTTCATCAGGTCGCTGCCGACCGTGGTGCGTACCGGCAACGGGTCGGTGAAGCGGGTCCGGTAGGCCTCGTTGAAGTCGGGGAAGTCCCGGCGCAGGTTCTGCAGGTGCACCGTCGACTTCACCACGTCGGCCAAGCTCAGGCCGTGCGTGGACAACGCCCGTTCGACGTTGTCCAGCGTGGCCAGGGTCTGGGCGGCCACCCCGTCGGGGATCTCGCCGGTCGCCGGGTCGTGCGGACCGAACCCGGCGGTGTAGACGAACGAACCCGCGCGCACCACATGGGCGTAGGCGCCGGCGGGCTTCGGCAGGTCCTCGCGGGTGCGCGATTCGAACTGTGCCACGGTCAACTCCTTCATGATCGACAGGTCGCTCGGGTCATCACGGTACGTGTGCCGGTGCCCCGGCCGGCCAGTGGGCTCGAGCCGGCCGTGCCGCCGTCGGACTGGTCAGGACAACGGCCGCAAGTCGGCCAGCACCTCATTGAGAGCCTCGGTGCTCGATGGATGGATCCAGATCCCGTCCCGCAGCTCAGTGGCTGTCGTGCCCATCCGCATGGCCAGGGCCATCAGGTTGATGACCTCCTGGGCGTCGACGCTGAAGACCGTGGCCCCGAGGATCCGGTCGGTCCGGGCGTCGACCACGACCTTGATCAGCCCGTGCGTCATCCCCAGGATCTTCGGTCGCGGCATCGCGGCGACGTCGGCGACTTTCTTGGCCGCGACCAGGACGTCGGTGCCGAGCTCACGTGCTTCGGTCTCGTTGACCCCGACCCGTGCCAGCGGCGGGGTGAGGAACGTCGTGGACGGCACCGCCACCCGATCGGTGGTCCTGCGGCGGCCGGTGCCGGTGAGCTGATCCAGCACGATGCGGTAGTCGTCGAGGGAGACGTAGGTGAAATGGGGACCGCCGTTGACGTCACCGATGGCGTAGACGCCGGGCGCCGACGTACGCAGCTGCTCGTCGGTCACGATGTAACCGCGATCGTCGGTGTGGACACCGGCGGCGTCCAGGTCCAGATCGGCGGTCGCCGCCCTTCGGCCGACCGCCACCAGCACGGCGTCAGCGGCGAATCGTCGCTGACCCGCGCCGCCGGTGGTGACCGAGGTTTCCGAGCCGTCGGCGTCGTCGTCGATCGAGATCACTTCGGCGTCGAGGACGATGTCCACGCCTTGCTCGGTCAGCAGCGCCTGCACCGCGGCCGCGACGTCGCGGTCCGCACCGGGCATGAACTCCTCGTGGCGGTCGAGCAGGGTGACGTGCGAGCCGAAGTGCGCGAACATGCCGGCGAACTCCAGCCCGACGTACCCGCCGCCGATGATGACCAACCGGCGCGGCAGCGGCTCGACATGCTGCAGCGTGGTGGAGTCGTAGACCCGCATGCTCTCGGCCAAGCCGTCGACGGGTGGGCGGACCGGGACCGAACCGGTGTTCACCACCACGGTTTCGGCCTTGATCACCAACCGGTCGGAGCCGCCGCGCACCTCGACCCGGCGCGGGCCGACGAAGCGAGCATGCCCGTCCACGAGGGTGACGGTCTCGACATCGGCAAGCATGGCGTGGTTGCGTTCACGCAGTTTGTCGATGAGCGAGTCGCGGCGCGCGACGGACGTGGTGAACCACTCCTGCGCACTCGCCCCCTCCGGGCGGGATTCGGCCTGATGGATCAGCATCTTGGTCGGCACGCAGTTGATGTTGATGCAGCTGCCGCCGTACATCGTGGCCGACTGTTCCACCAGCACCACGGACTTTCCGGCGCGACCGAGCGCCCCGGCGAGAGTCTTGCCGCCCTTCCCCCAGCCCAGAACCACCACGTCGGCGTCGATGTCGGCCATGACCACGTCCTACCCGGTGCGGTCTGGGAAGATGCGCGCTCGACTACGGCGCGAGCTCGACCACACGCTGCTCGGCGATGGAGCGCCAGATCGCCTCCCCCGCGGCGACCGCGTCGGCCCCCTGCTGCGCGGTGGCGATCAAGCCGAGCTCGGCCGAGGCGGCGCTGGGGCCGACGAAGAGGTCGTGACGCAGCTGCGGGTCGGCGCCGTCGTGACCACCGGGCGGGACGGGGACCGGGATGGTGCGCGCGGCCCCGAACAGCGGCCGGTGCACGATCTGCTGGGTATCCGGTAGCGGCGTGCCGTCCGGGAACCGGCCGGCGGTCGTCTCGACCTGCCCGTGGGTGCCATTGATCACCAACCGGTAGCCCTCCCACGGTGAGGAGAAGTCGATCGTGTAGACGAGCGTGGCGCCGCCGGCGTAGGAGATCAGCGCGGTGTAGGTGTCCTCGACGTCGATCTCGTCGTCGTACGGGGAGAGGTCGCGCTCCGGCGGATATTGGTAGGTGTAGGGCAGGCCGAAGTCATCGGTGCGCGCGGCACCTGTCGCCGCGGCATCGGCGAAGATCCCGGCCTGCGCCTGGGCGTACGGGTCGCGCCGACGCAGTTGATCGCCGACGTAGGGCACGCCGCCGGCCGCCCGAGGCCGGTGCGGGCTGTCCGGGCCGTAGTAGTGCCGCCCGCCCACCGCGTACACCCGCACCGGCGCGTCGTCCAGCCACCACGACACCAGGTCCACGTGGTGGGTGCTCTTGTGCACCGACAAGCCGCCGGAGAACTCCCGGCGACGGTTCCAGCGCAGGAAGTAGCTCGCCCCGTGCCGGATGTCCACGTGGTATTCCAGGAGCACATAGGTGGGCGTGCCCACGGCGCCGTCGCGGATCAGCCGCTTGATCTGCTGATGCCGCAGCGGATAACGCAGATTGTGCGTCACCACGACGCTGCCTGCCGATGTTCGCTCCGCGGTCAGCACCCGCTGGGCGTCGGCGACCGTGGTGACCATCGGCTTCTCGGTGATGACGTCGAGTCCGTGGTGCAGGCCGGCGACGATGTGGTCGGCATGGGTGTGGTCCGGCGAGGCCACGATGACCGCGTCCGGTTGCGTCTGTTCGACCATCGCGGCGAACTCGTCCGGGCGATACCACGCCACCGGCGGATGACCCGCGGGCAGCACCCGCTCGTTGAACTGCCGGACCCGGTCTCGGTCGGGGTCCACCACCGCCACGAGCTGCGCCGTGGCGGAGTGATCCTCCCCGGTGCCGTCGCCGCTGATGCCGATCATCGGGCCGGCGTAGGTCGTCAGCCCCCGGCGGGACAATCCGCACAGGACGTATCGGCGACGCATGGGTACCGAGTCCTCCTCTGAGCGAGATGGCCACCGGTGTCGAGCGGCGGTGCTGGTCAATGATGGATCGCGCCGACGGTCTCGCTGAGTCGCTCGCCGGCCCCGCCCCACCGTAGCGAGATGATCTCCGCAGCGATCGACACAGCCGTCTCCTCAGGCGTACGCGCACCGAGATCGAGGCCGATCGGAGCCGACAGCCGGGACAGCTCCGCATCGGTGAGGCCGGCCTCGCGCAGCCGCGCCACACGGTCGTCGCTCGTACGCCGCGAGCCCATCGCGCCGATGTAGGCCACGTTCGGCAGCCGCAGCGCCACCTCGAGCACCGGGACGTCGAACTTGGGATCATGGGTCAGCACGGCGATCACCGTCCTGCTGTCGATGAGGCCCTCGTCGGCCTGCGCCGCCAGGTACTCGTGCGGCCAGGAGACGACGACCTCGTCGGCGTCGGGGAACCGGGAGTGGGTGGCGAACACCGGCCGAGCGTCGCAGACGGTCACCCGGTAGCCGAGGAACGAGCCCATCTTCGCCAGCGCCGAGGCGAAGTCGATCGCGCCGAAGACGATCATCCGCGGGCGGGGCGCGAACGACGAGACGAAGACCCTGGCCCCCTCGCCGCGGCGTTCGCCGTCCGGGCCGTACACGAGCGTCTCGGTGCGTCCGGATTCCAGCAGCCCCAGCGCGTCGTCGGCGACGGCGTGGTCGAACCGGGCCGATCCCATCGTCCCCGAGGTCCCCGCGGTCGCAGCCTCACCGGCCGGCGCCCGGACCACCAGGCGGGCACCGACGCGGGTCGGATCGGGGTGCTCGATCAGCGTGCACACCGCGACCGGGCGACCGGCCTCCACGTCCGCGATCACGTCGCCGAGCTGCGGGAACGATGCGCGGTCGACGCGTTCGACGAACACGTCGATGATGCCGCCGCAGGTGAGCCCGACGGCGAAGGCGTCCTCGTCACTGACGCCGTAGCGCTGCAGAACCGGCACCCCGTCGGCGGTGACCGCCGTCGCCAGCTCGTAGACCGCGCCTTCCACGCAGCCGCCCGACACGCTGCCGACCGCTTCGCCGTCCGGCCCGACCAGCATCGCCGCCCCGGCCTGCCGCGGGGCCGAGCGCCACGTCGCCACCACGGTTCCCATGCCGACCGGGGTGGATGCCTCCCACCACCGTTTCAGGGCGGGCATCACGTCACGCATGCCATCTCCTCCTGCCAACACACCAACAGCGGCCTGAGGACGCCATGCGCCCGCACCCCTCAGCCGGTCACGAAACGAGCGAGGTCCGCGCGCACTCTGGTGCTGTCTTCGTGATACTTCAGTACCGCACCCAAGGTCGAGGTCGCGGTGTCCACGTCGAGCTCGGTCCGGCCCAGTTCGAACAGCGCCGCCGCCCAGTCCAGGCTCTCGGCGACCCCTGGCGGTTTGATCAGCCCGGCCGTGCGCATTCGCGCCACCGCCACGGCCACCTGCTCGGCCAGCACGGTCGGCAGCTCGGGCATCCTGGTACGCAGGATCTGCACCTCACGCTCGAGGTCCGGGTGCTCGACCCAGTGGTACAGGCAGCGGCGCTTGAGCGCGTCGTGAACCTCCCGGGTCCGGTTGGACGTCAGCACGACCAGCGGCGGAGCAGAGGAGCGGACGGTGCCGATCTCGGGGATGGTCACCGCATGAGTCGACAACACCTCCAGCAAGAACGCCTCGAACTCGTCGTCGGCCCGATCGACCTCGTCGACCAGCAGCACCGACGGCGCCGTCTGCAGCGCTTGGAGCACCGGGCGGGGCAGCAGGAACCGTTCGTCGAACAAGTCCTGTTCCACCGCGGCGACATCCAGGCCGCCCGCGCCGTGCGCCGCCTCCAGCGCCCGTAGGTGCAGCACCTGGCGGGGAAAGTCCCAGTCGTACAAGGCCTGAGAGGCGTCGATGCCCTCGTAGCACTGCAACCGGATCAGCGGCGCGCCCAACGCGGTGGCTATCGCCTCGGCCAGCGACGTCTTACCGGTTCCGGGATCGCCCTCGAGCATGATCGGGCGCTTCATCCGCGCGGCCAGCCATGCCACCGTCGCCAATTCGTCGTCGGCCAGGTAACCGGTCCGGTGCAGGGCATCGGCCAGGCCCGCCGGATCGGCGGGCAGCCCGAGCGCGGTTCCGTCCCGGTCACCGGCCATGCGAAGCCCTCTCCTCGCCGGACCGGATCCCGCCGATGCGCCCGGCCGGGGTGACGTCGGGGTCCAAGAGGTCCTCGCGGGGCAGCTGCGCCGCCCGGTAGGCCGCGAACTGGTCCGCAGCGATCTCGGCGAACTCGGTGAACGCTTCCTCGACGGTCCACCCCACGTGCGGGGTGAACACGACGTTGGGCAGGCGGCGCAGCGGGTGTTCGGCGGGAAGGGGCTCATCGGCGAACACGTCGAGCCCTGCGGCCGCCAGCGGGCCGTTGGTCAGCACGTCGACGAGTGCGGCTTCGTCGACGATGGCGCCGCGGGCGGTGTTGATCAACACGCTGCCCGGGCGCATCGATCGCAGCCGGGTCGCGTCGAGCAACCCGCGGGACTCCGGGGTGAGCTTCAGGTGGATAGTGACGACGTCGCTGCTGGCCAGCACCGCGTCCAGGGGCAGGCGCTCGATGTCGTCACCGCTGTGCGCCGCGGCACCTGAGCGGCGGCCCCAGGCGACCACGTCCATACCGAGAGCCTGGCCGAGCCGGGCGACCCGGCTGCCGAGCCGGCCCATCCCCAGCACGCCCAGCCGGCGCCCGCGCAACGTGCGTCCGGTCAACAGGGGCCACTCGCCACTGGTTCGAGCGCGCTCAGCTGCGGGGAAGTGTCGCATGGCGGCGACCATGAGACCGAGGGTGAGTTCGGGCACGGCGGCCAGCCCGACGGTGGCCTGGCCCAGGGCGACGGCCACGCCGCGCGCCGACATCGCCGCGGCGTCGATGTGGTTGGCGCCGGTGCCCGTTTGCAGGACGAGCTCGAGCTTGGGCAGCCTGCGCAACAGCGCATCGTCGAACCGGGTGCGTTCGCGCAGCGCCACGACCGCGTCGACGTCGCGCAGCTGATCGTCGGGCACCTGCGACAACGGGTGGTCGAGGATGCGCACCTCGGCGTCGTGGCTCAGCCGAACCGTCGCGGGCGCTTTGGCCAGCAAGCCCTCGTAGTCGTCGAGGATCAGCACCACCGGTCTCGCGAGCTGAGTCGGGTCAGGCATCACGCCTCCGGCGGGGGGAGGTGGAGTGCGACAGTTTGCCGTCCCAGCGACGCACGTCGTCCGGGTCGAGCCCGAACTGGTCGAGCACGCGACCGGCGATGTGGTCGAGCATGTCGTCCAGCGACTGCGGCTGGTTGTAGAAGGCGGGGACGGGCGGGAACACGACGGCGCCGGCTCGGCTGACGGTGAGCAGGTTCTGCAGGTGGATGTCGCTCAGCGGTGACTCCCGGGCCAGCAGCACCAGCGTGCGGCGCTCCTTGAGGACGACGTCGGCGGCGCGGGTGATGAGGTTGTCGGCCAGGCCGTGCGCGACGGCGGCGACGGTACGCATGCTGCACGGCGCGACGACCATGCCGTCAATGCGGAACGACCCGCTGGACAGCGTCGATGCTTGGTCGCCGATCTGGTGGACGACGTCGGCCATCGCGCGGACGTCGTCGACCGAGTACGGCGTCTCGTGTTCGATGGTGCGCCGGCCCCACTGGCTGATCACCAGGTGGGTCTCGACGTCCATCGCGGCCAGGCGTTGCAGGATCCGGATCCCGAACATCGCGCCGGTGGCACCGGTCACGCCGACGGCGATCCGGGTACGTCGTTCGCTCACGGCCCCTCCTTCATCGATGCTGGGTGACGACGTCGAC
>JAJYTA010000135.1 GCA_021793295.1 Actinomycetes bacterium | reverse complement strand
CACCCGGGTCTGCTCCTGCCAGGGCGTCGACCACGGCGCGTCCGGGTAGGCCACGGTCGGCGCGATCTGGCTGAGCGTCTCGTACTGCTCGGCCGTGATGCCGGAATAGACCGCCAGGATGACGTCGGGCTGTGCTTCGGCGATCGCCTCGTACGGGATCTCCTCGCCGGCGGCGTTGGGCAGCAGCGTGGGCAACTCCGCGTCGCCGAGCTCCTCGCGGACCCAAGGCAGCACGCCGTCCTCGTCGCCGCCGTATTCGAAGTACGGCATCGCGACCGGCGTGACGCCTAGTGCGAGGGCCACGTCTTGGCCGGACGGTCCCCAGGTCACTACCCGCTCGGGCGCGGTCTCGATGGTGGTCTCACCGAGCGCGTGGTCGATGGTGACCGGGAAGGCGTCCTCGTTCGCGGTGGGACCGTCCGGGGCCCGATCACCCGCCTCGCCGTCGGAGTCGCCGGCCCCGCAGCCGGCCATGACCGCGGCCGTCAGCAGCGCAGCGGTGAACAGATGCAGCCTGCGTCGAACTCTTCGGGTGTTCACGGTGACCTTTCAGTCGGACGAGCCGTCGAACACCCAACTTAGCTTAGGGTTACCTAACGCGAAACAGTGGGTCGGAGGTTACGCGTTCGCGGTGCCGGTCAGGCCACAGGCCGCGGCCCACCGCGCGTCGTCGTAATGCGACTCCGCGTCGACGAACGCCCGGCCTTCGGCGATGGCACCGGCGAGCAGGTCGTGCAGCATCTGCTCGGGATCGGGCACGCAGGCCCGGGCGATGCCTTCGACCGACGTGCGCACCGCCGTCGGGGCGGCGTAGCGCAGGAATCCCTTGACCGTGGTCGGCTCGCCCTTGGCGAAGTCGCGTGCCCATCGAGCTGCGTCGGGTGCTTTGGCCATGGCGATGATGGTGTGGTCGCTCATGCGGCCGAACGGGCGCTCCTCGAGCTCGGCGAGAACACGCTCGGCGGCCAGGCACGCCACCGCGAGCACTCGCTGGCGCTCGGCCGAGGCCACCGGCAGGGCGGTGGTGGAGGTGCGCAGGGCGATCTGGACGGTCATCCGGGGGTCGTCGGACTTCACGCCGATGACCTGGGGAATCAGTGGCGCGAGGTGCGGGCGGTACTCGTCGGACACCGTGTCGTTGACGAGCCTGGCCACCGCGGCCAGCAGCGGATGCGTGCACGCCGGGTGATCGCTCCAGCGCTCGCCGGCCAGGAACGAGGCGAACTCCATGAAGCATGCGCCCTTGCGTGCGTTACGGTGCTTGCCCCGCGACAGCACGGGAAGCATGGCTGGGGCATCGGTGCGGAAGCCAGTCATGGTAGGCCACCCCGGTCGACTCGACGATTCCTTTCCGTCCAGTCTGCTCCCATTGTTCGGTGGTTTCCACTGTATTCGCGCGCGGAGATGGCCAGGCGTGGATGCCGCCGAGGCCGCCACCGGTAGGCAGCGATGTTCGAACGGTTCACCTGCTCGCAGGGCCTGAAGCGCCCGGTGCAGCCACCTTGGTCCGGCTCGGCATGACTACGGCGTAGCCGCCGGCGCTGATCACTCCAGCCGGAAGACCGGGTGCCGGTCTGCCTCGGCCGCGAACCGCTCCGGTGGGTCGTCGGGCTTGGCGTCGAAGTAGGGCCGGGTGACCGGGACCGCGCGGACGTACTCCTTCAGCACCGGGGCGCTTTCGTCCGGGCCGCATTCGATGACCCGATACCCCTGCGGGATACCGCGGATCGTCAGCGTCACCTCGCCGGCGGCGCGAGCACTACGGACCCATTGCACCGCGCCGTACGGCGCCACCAGCCACAGGGCGCCGCCGTAGCGGATGGGGCGCACCGGCGTGGAGCGGCCGCGGCCCGACTTTCGCCCGACCACCGTGAGCAGGGCGTAGTTCGACGGCGCCAGGCCGGATCGCAGCATCGACATGACGGCGGCGTTACTGAATCGCCGCAAGACGGAGTGCCGATAGGTCTTGGCCATAGTCGTCACTCTGGCACGGGTCACGCGTTCGCGACCGGTTCAGACTCCTGCTCGGACTTTCGCCGGGCGAGTTGCACCATGGCGACCGTCACCAGAACGATCACGGCCGGGACCGCCACGACCAGACTCGGATAGGCGAGTGCGAATCCGGCGGCGAGCAGGAGCACTCGCTCCAGCACGCTCGCCCGGCGGACCAGATATCCGGCCAGGGCTGCGGAGATGGAGAACATCCCCAGCAGTACGGTGGCGACCACTCCGATGACTTCGCCGACGTTCGTGTCCTGGAGCAACAACGCAGGATCCAACACGAACACGAACGGGATGATGAAGCCGACCACCGCGAGCCGGATCGAGGTGACCCCGGCTTTCATGGGGTTGGCCCGGGCGATCCCGGCTCCGGCGTAGGCCGCGAGACAGACCGGCGGCGTGACGTCGGCGAGGATGCCGAAGAAGAACACGAACAGGTGTGCCGCGATGATCGGCACGTCGAACTCGCTCAGCAGGATCGGGGCGGCGATGGTGGCGGTCACCACGTAGTTCGCCGTCGTCGGCAGGCCCATGCCGAGAACCAGGCAGGCCACCATCGTGAAGATCAGCACCAGATGGAACTGACCGAACGCCAGGTCGAGGATGCCGCCGGCGAGCTTGCCGCCGAGCCCGGTGGCCGTGACGGTCCCGGCGACGATGCCGGCGGTGGCGCACGCCGCGATCACCGGGAGGGCCACCCGGGCGCCGTCCTCGAGAACCTCGAGGATGGCCTTCGGCGACAGCCGGGTGCTGGGCCGCAGCATGCTCAGCACGAATGCGGTGACGATGCCGAACAGTGCTGCGTTGGCCGGTGTCCGGCCGGTGAGCAGCAGGCCGACGATCACGACCAGCGGCAGTAGCAGGTCGAGCCGAAGCGCGAGGTCGCGAAGGTGCGGCAGCTCCGACTTGGGCAGCCCCTCGATGCCCTCGCGTTTGGCTTCGAAGTGGATGGCCATGAACAGCCCGGTGAAGTACAGCACCGCCGGAATGACGGCGAGCACGATGATCTCGCTGTAGGGCACGCCGGTGTACTCGGCCATGATGAAGGCGGCCGCGCCCATGACCGGCGGCATCAGCTGCCCGCCGGTGGACGCCGTGGCTTCGGTTGCCGCAGCGAACGACGGCCGGAACCCGGCGCGTTTCATCATCGGGATGGTGAACGACCCCGACGCGACGGTGTTGGCCACCGAGCTGCCGGAGACCATCCCCTGCATCCCGCTGGCGGCGATGGCCGCCTTGGCCGGGCCGCCGGCGAACCTGCCGGTGGCCCGGAACGCGAGATCGTTGAAGAACGCGCCGATGTTGGTCTTGATCAACAAGACGCCGAAGAGCAGGAACAAGAAGATGAACGTCGACGACACCTGGATCGGGGTGCCGAAGATGGCCCGGCTGGAGAAGAACACCTCGGTCGCGTACGAGTCCCAGTCGTACCCGGCGTGCGAGAAGATCGGCATCTGCGGGCCGAAGATGCCGTAGAGCATCGCCGCACTGGCGATGATGACGATGGGCAACCCGACGCATCGGCGGGTGCCCTCGAGGACGAGCAGGATGCCGACGACCGCGACGAGGTTGTCGGTGTCGCTGAACCCGAGGATCCGGACCTCGGGCCCGGTCAGGCGGGTGTATTCGACGACGATGTACAGGTTCGCCGCCAGCGCGACAGCTGCCAGGACCACGTCGTACCACGCCACGCCGCGCCGCTCGCCGCCGGCGGGCCTGGCCGGATACAGCAGGAACACCAGGCCCATCGCGGCGCCGACATGGATCGCCCCCTGGATCAGCGACGGGCGGGAGCCGAACAGCGCCGTGTAGAGCTGGAAGATGGTCAACGCGACGGCCAGCGGCCCGACGACCCAGGCCCACCACCCGAGATCGAGGCGGTACCGACTCGCCGAGTCGTGCTGGCGCAGGACCTGCTGTGCGTCCTGCGCCGCCTGAGCCGTGGCCGTCATGTGCTCGTCTCGCTCTGTTACCACGTTCGCCTCTCCACGACGCTCGGTCACGACGTCACCCAGTCGTCACCAGTCGTCACCTCGTCATCGACTACAGGAGCCCCTGTTCCTCGAAGTACTGCTGCGCGCCCGGATGCAGCTCGAGGCCGTCACTGCCGAGGAGCGCGTCGTCGATGGAGATGAGGTCACTCTGCGCGAGAGAGATGTCGCCGGCGTGCTCGTAGAGCACCTTGGTGATCTCGTAGGCGAGGTCCGGGCTGACCTGGGTGGTCGACGCCACGACGCCGGCGAATACCGACAGGGTGCTCACGTCGGCATCGGTGAACTCGTAGGTGTCAGCCGGGATCGTATAAGGCTCGAAAGCGGTCTCCGCGGCGATCTGCTCGGCTATCGACGCCTCGATGGGCAGCAGCTTCACATCGTGCGTGGCGGCGAGCTCGCCGAGCGATCCGGCCGGGACACCGAGGATCTCGATCGACGCGTCGAGATTGCCGTCCTGCAACTTCGCCCGCGCGTCGCCGAAGCTCTCTTCGAACGCCTCGTAGTCACCCTCCTCGATGCCGTGTGCGCTCAGGATGGCCTCGGCCACCGCGCGCGTGCCGCTACCGGGCGGCCCGACCGAGATGCGCTTTCCCTTCAGGTCCTCGATGGACTCGAAACCGCCGGACTCGAGGGTGATGACCTGGGCGGCCTCGGGGTAGAGCTGCCCGAGCCAGCCCGCGTTGTCGATGGTCAGCCCGTCGAACTCGCCTTCACCCTTGGTCGCTTCGATCGCGGTGTTGTTCTGCGTCAGGCCGAGCTGCATCTCGCCTTGGGCGATGCGGCCCAGGTTGTCGACCGACGCTCCGGTCTCGATGGCGTTCACCGACACGCCGTCGATGTGCTCTTCGAACAGGTTCGCGTACTCCGTGCCAAGAGGGAAGTAAACACCGGCGGTGCCGCCGGTGCCGAACGTCAGGTCGGTGACGAAATCCTCGGAACCGCCGGAGTCAGCGGCCCCCGAGCTGTCGTCGTCGGATCCGCAGGCAGCCAAGCCCAGCGCGAGCGCGGCGGTGAGTGCCGTGGCGCGGGCCCACGTCGAAAATCTCATCGTCAACGACCTTTCGTCGCAGCAGTTGTCAGGTACGCAGCAGTTGTCATGTACACGCGTCCGTGCAGCGAGAATCAAACCAGTTCGCGCCGACATGGTCGAGTCCGGCTCGCGCGGCCGGGTCGATCGGCTCAGTCGCGGCCGATGAGCCAGCGATGCAGGTTGGCGGAAACGGCGACCGGAGTGTCCAGCTGAATCAGGTGCCCGGCGTGTTCCACCAGTTCCAGCCGGGCGCCGGGAATCATGGCGGCCAGCCGGTGCGCGCGGTCGACGGGAATCCAGGTGTCGTCGGTGCCCCAGAGCACCAGGACCGGCAGATCGATCGAGGCATAGCGATGCTCGATCTCGTCGGTGTACGCCTGGTCGGCCGCGGCGATCTGGCGATAGAACGCCGGCTGCCCGGTCTCACCCAGCCACGGCTCGATCAACATGGTGACCTGCTGCTCGGTCAACCCGCGGGCGCTCGCGCCGGCGATGTAGGCGCGCAGTGCGCCTTCGTGGACTGCCGGCGGCAGCTTCTGGAACACCTCGGCATGTTCACGCACCAGTTGGAAGAACGACGAGCCCCACGGGGCCAGCGCCACGACGTCGACGAGCGCAAGGGAGGCGTAGACGGCGTCGTGCAACAGGTGAGCGCGCAGCGCCACCGCGCCGCCGTAGTCATGCGCCACGATGTGCGGGCGGGTCAGGCCCCAGTGACCGAGCAGATCGGCCAGCAGTTCGCCTTGCACGTCCAAGGACACGCGATGTCCAGGATCTTTCGACGAGCGGCCGTACCCGGGCATGTCCCACAGGTAGACGGTGAATTGCCTGCTCAGGGCGTCGGCGAACGGCTCCCACAGCGCCGACGACCACGGTGTGCCGTGACAGAAGACCACCGGCGGCCCGTCGCCGCGGCGGGCCCATCGCACCGTGCGGCCCCGCCACGTGAACGCCTCGTCGAGTTCGATTCGCATCCGGCTAGGGTTTCAGACACGCAGGCGACCGGCACGGGGCGTGTCCGTGGCCGGAGAGGAGGACAACCCCCATGCCTACACCAGCGGCCATCTCGGTGGCCGGGTCGGATCCATCCGGCGGCGCCGGCATCCAGGCCGATCTGAAGACGTTCTCCGCATTGGGTGTGTACGGCGGTGCCGTCATCACGGCCCTGACCGCACAGAACACCCGCGGTGTGACGGGTGTGTTTCCGGTGCCGGGCACCTTCGTGGCCGAACAGCTCGAGGCGCTGTTCGACGACCTCGACGTGCGAGTGATCAAGACCGGGATGCTGGGCGGTGCGGACTCGGTGCGGGCGGTGGTCGAGGCCATCGTGCGCTACGACGTGCCGTTCGTGGTGGTCGACCCGGTGATGGTCGCGACCTCCGGGGACCGGCTGGTCTCCGACGAGACCGTCGAGGTGATCCGCGACGAGCTCGTGCCCCTGGCGACCGTGGTGACCCCGAACCTCCCGGAAGCAGCGACGCTGCTGGACTTGCCCGACCTCGACGCTGAGCACGCCGCGGCGGCCGCCATGGCGCTGCACCAGCTCGGCCCCGCCGCGGTGGTGAAAGGCGGGCACGACGACGGGCCGGATGCCGTGGACGTGCTCGTGGACGACGACGGTGCGCTCGAGCTGCGCGTGCAGCGCATCCACACCCGCAACACGCACGGCACCGGCTGCACGTTCGCCTCGGCCATCGCCGCCGGGCTGGCCCAGGACCTGCCGCTTCGCCAGGCGGTCGACGAGGCGAAGCAGTACATCACCGAGGCGCTGCGTGCGGCCGACCAGCTCGACGTCGGTTCGGGGCACGGTCCGGTCCATCATTTCCAGGCGTGGTGGAAGCTCGCCGGTGTCGAGGAGGCCCGATGACGTTCTCGGCTCAGGCGTGGGAACGGGCGCAGCCCTGGTACGAGGCGGTTCTCGCCCACCCGTTCATCCAGGAGTTGGGACTAGGCAGCCTGGACCGGAGTGTGTTCGTGCGGTATCTCGCCGACGACGCGCACTACTTGGGCCGCTACGGCCGGGCGTTGGCCACCACGGCCGCACGGTGGCCGGATCCGTCCGGCGCGGCGGTCATCGCGCGGTTCGCCGCCGGTGCCGTCGACGCCGAGCGCTTGCTGCACGCCTCGCTGCTCGAACGCGACGGCATCGACATCGAGCGCCTCGAGGCCGAACCGACGCCGACCTGCCTGGCCTACGTCAATTCGCTGCAGGCCGATGCCGTCCTGGCGCCGCCGGCGGTCGCGCTGGCCGGCCTGCTGCCGTGCTTCCGGATCTATGCCGAGTTGGGCCGGCACTTCGCCGGTATGCTGGAAACCGAGCCGGAACATCCATACGCGGAATGGCTGCGAACCTACGGCGATCCCGACTTCGCCGAGCGGACGCGCCGAGCCGAAACGCTCGCCGACGAACAGGCTGTCGCCGACCCAAGCGTGCTCGAAGGGATGCATGCGGCGTATGCGCGTGCGGCGCGATTCGAGTGGATGTTCTGGGACGCTGCCTGGCGCGGGGAAACGTGGCCGGTGCCCGGTGGAACCGGCCACCGCGATGCCCCGGCAGGCTGCGGAAGTGCCGAATCGAGCGCTACACTCGACGCGTCCGGGCCCAGTGTCGCGCTCGTCGCACCTCGTAGGCACGACACAAGTTCCGGAGGATGAATCCCACGTGAGCAAGCCCGTCGTACTCATCGCTGAACAGCTCTCACCTGCCACGGTCGACGCTCTCGGCCCTGAATTCGAGATCCGGGACGTCGACGGTACCGACCGGCCCGCCCTGCTGTCGGCCATCGCCGACGCCGAAGCCATCCTGGTGCGCAGCGCGACGAAGGTCGACGCCGAGGCGATCGCCGCGGCCCCCAAGCTGAAGGTCATCGCGCGTGCCGGCGTCGGGCTCGACAACGTCGACGTCAAAGCGGCCACCCAGGCCGGGGTCATGGTCGTCAACGCGCCCACGTCCAACATCACCAGCGCGGCGGAGCTGGCCATCGGGCTGCTCTTGGCCACCGCACGCAACATCGCGCCGGCGAACGCGGCGCTCAAGGGCGGGGAGTGGAAGCGCAGCAAGTACAGCGGCACGGAGCTGTATGAGAAGACCGTGGGCATCGTCGGGCTCGGCCGGATCGGTGTGCTGGTGGCCCAGCGACTGGCCTCGTTCGGCATGAAGGTCATCGCCTACGACCCGTTCGTGCCGGCCGCGCGTGCAGCACAGCTGGGCGTACGCAGCGTGACGCTGGACGAACTGCTCGCCACCAGTGACTTCATCACCGTTCACCTGCCCAAGACGCCCGAGACCGTCGGGCTCATCGGTGATCAAGCGCTGCGCAAGGTCAAGCCGAACGTGCGCATCATCAACGCCGCCCGCGGCGGCATCGTCGACGAGCACGCGCTGGCCGTGGCGCTCAAGGAGGGCCGGGTGGCCGGCGCCGGTATCGACGTGTTCGCGGCCGAGCCGTGCACCGAGTCGCCGTTGTTCGAGTTCGAGTCCGTCGTCGTGACGCCGCATCTGGGCGCGTCGACGGACGAGGCTCAGGAGAAGGCCGGTGTCTCGGTGGCGCGGTCGGTGCGCCTGGCGCTGGCCGGCGAGCTCGTCCCCGACGCGGTCAACGTCAAGGGCGGCGCCATCGCCGAGGACGTCCGGCCGGGGATCCCGCTGGCCGAGAAGCTCGGCCGTGTCTTCACCGCCCTGGCCGGCGGTGTCGCGGCACAGCTCGACGTCGAGGTGCGCGGCGAGATCACCGCCCACGACGTCAAGATCCTCGAGCTCGCCGCCTTGAAGGGTGTGTTCGCCGAGGTCGTCGAAGACCCGGTCTCGTACGTCAACGCGCCGGTCATCGCAGCCGACCGCGGCGTCGAGGTTCGCCTGGTCACCGACGAGGACTCGCCGGACTACCGCAACCTCATCACCGTGCGGGGCGTCATGGCCGACGGCCGCGTGGTGTCGGTGTCCGGGACGCTGGCCGGGGTCAAGCACGTCGAGAAGATCGTCGAGGTGCTCGGCTACGACATCGAGGCGTTCCCGTCGGCGCACATGGTCTTCTTCCAGTACGAGGACCGTCCGGGTGTGGTCGGCACGGTCGGCCGGGTGCTCGGCGATGCGAACATCAACATCGCCGGCATGCAGGTCAGCCGCGACACCAAGGGCGGGCGCGCCCTGGTGGCGATGACCATCGACCAGGCGCTGCCGGTCCAGGTTCTCGACGACATCGTGGCCGCCATCGGCGCCGAGTGGGGCCGGACGGTCGACCTCGACGACTGACCGCGCCCTCGTCTCGCTCACTGAGACGAGCTGTCAGTACGCGAGACAGTGCTGACTGGATGGCGTTAGCCTGAGCTGGTCATGCTGTGGACGGTACGCATTCTTCGCTGCCGCGACGAGGCCCGATAGGCCGGCACCTCGTCGCGGAGATCGGCGTTGCTGTCGGCCGCGTCAATTCACGTCATTCGCGGAGCACCACCATGAGCGAAGAACACCAGCAGCAGAACCAGCACTCGGCCAAGAACGCCCTGCAAGAGGCGATGGATCGTCGCGACAACGGCGGCGAGACCGGCCACTAGAAGCCACGACCGCGTCCGTATCGCGGGACAGGAAGGCCGCGATACGGACGACAGTCGTACGGTGTGGCGCATGTCGCGCACTATCAGTCTGGCCGTGATTCCCGGAGACGGCATCGGCCGCGAGGTCGTCACCGAAGGTCTCAAGGTGCTCGACGCCGTCCTGGACGGCGCCGACGTCAAGGTCGACACGACAACGTACGACTTGGGCGCTCGTCGATGGCAAGCCACCGGCGAGACCTTGCCCGACGCCGTGCTCGAGGAGCTGCGGGGCCACGACGCCATCCTGCTCGGCGCGATCGGCGATCCCAGCGTCCCCAGCGGGGTGCTCGAACGTGGCCTGTTGCTCAAGCTGCGCTTCGAACTCGATCACTACGTCAATCTGCGCCCATCGCAACTGTTCCCCGGCGTGGCGACGCCGCTGCGCGACCCCGGCGAGATCGACTTCGTCGTGGTGCGCGAGGGCACCGAGGGACCCTACGTCGGCAACGGCGGCGCGCTGCGCGTCGGAACCCCGCACGAGGTGGCGAACGAGGTCAGCGTCAACACCGCCTTCGGCGTCGAACGGGTGGTCCGCGACGCGTTCGCTCGCGCTCAGGCCCGCTCCCGGCGCAAGCTCACCTACGTCCACAAGCACAACGTTCTGGTACACGCCGGACACCTGTGGCGGCGCACGGTCGAGCGAGTGAGCCAGGAGTTCCCGGACGTGACGGTCGACTACATGCACGTCGATGCCGCCACGATCTTCTTCGTCACCGACCCGGCACGCTTCGACGTCATCGTCACCGACAACCTCTTCGGCGACATCATCACCGACCTCGCAGCTGCCGTCACCGGCGGTATCGGCTTGGCCGCCAGCGGCAACGTCAACCCGGATCGCACCGCGCCGTCGATGTTCGAGCCGGTGCACGGTTCCGCCCCCGACATCGCCGGCCAGGGCGTGGCCGACCCGACGGCCACGGTCTTGTCGGTGGCGATGCTGCTCGAGCACCTCGGCCTCGACACGGCGGCAGCGCGTGTCATCGACGCGGTCCGCGCCGACCTCGGCGCGCGCGGCTCGGCTGCGCGCACCACGTCCGAGGTGGGCGACGCGTTGGCGGCGCGCGTCACGGGCTGACCGGCCGACCTGCAGCAGCCGGCGGCGATGCGTTAGGCTGTCGGCACTCTTTGTCGAGCGTCTGATCGAAGGCGCCCATGATCTGGGCGGCATTTCAGCTACGGTCGCTCGTCGACCCGGTCACGATCCAACGGGTCAAGAGCCCATCGTCGTTTACGCGGACCGCATCGGTCGGTAGCGTTCGGTAGGACGTCCAACTATCGCCCATGTCTCTTCAGGGGAGCGCGCGCCATGACAGCCACAGCACCGGCACTGGAATTCTCGACGACCTACTCGTCGAATCCGGTACCGGCGCAGCGACGCGCGGAGATCCTGGCCGACCCCGGGTTCGGCACCGCCTTCACCGATCACATGGTCACCGCGATCTGGACACCGGACGGCTGGCACGACGCGGGGCTGCGGCCGTACGCGCCGTTGTCGATCGATCCCGCGACGGCGGTGATCCACTACGGCCAGTCGGTGTTCGAAGGGCTCAAGGCGTACCGGCGCGACGACGAGTCCATCTGGCTCTTCCGTCCGGAGGCCAACGCCACACGTATGCAGCGCAGCGCTGAGCGCATGGCGCTGCCGCAACTGCCGGCCGAGTCGTTCATCGAGGCGATCGAGTTGCTGGTGCGGGCCGACGCCGCATGGGTGCCGGCCGGTGGCGAAACCAGCCTCTACGTGCGCCCGTTCATGTTCGCCTCCGAGGTCTTCCTCGGCGTCCGCCCGGCTCAGCACGTCACCTTCTGCGTCATCGCCTCGCCGGCCGGTGCGTACTTCGCCTCGGGCGTCAAGCCGGTCGACATCTGGCTGTCCTCGGAGTACACCCGCGCCGCGCCGGGCGGAACGGGTGCGGCCAAGTGCGCCGGAAACTACGCCGCGAGTCTGGTCGCGCAGCAGGAGGCCATCGAGCACGGCTGTGGGCAAGTGTGCTTCCTCGACGCCGTCGAGCGGCGCTGGGTCGAGGAGCTCGGCGGCATGAATCTGTACTTCGTGCGGGCCGACGGCTCGATCGTCACACCGGAGCTGACGGGGACCATCCTCGAGGGCGTCACCCGCGATTCGATCATGACCCTGGCCGGCGACCGCGGCTACAAGGTCGAGGAGCGCAGGGTCTCGATCGACGAGTGGCGCAGCGGCGTCGAGTCTGGCGAGATCACCGAGGTCTTCGCGTGCGGGACGGCTGCTGTCGTCACGCCGCTCGGGAAGCTGAAGTGGGACGGCGGCGAGGTCGGCACCGGTGCGGAGACCGGGCCGGTGACGCAGGAGATCCGC
>JAJYTA010000134.1 GCA_021793295.1 Actinomycetes bacterium | reverse complement strand
GAACCCGTCCGGCTCCGCCCCGGCCTGCACCACATCGCCGTCACCGCCACCGACGCCGCGGGCAACGAAACCACCCGCACCGAACACGTCCTAGCCCAGCCACAGACCGGACGCGGCTGAGCGATCGACGAGCGCGACACGCGCCCGGTGCCGTCGACGGCGGGGCCGGGCGCGTTGGAGCCTGGGGCCGGTGACACCCCAAGGCTTCCTGTCGCAGGAACAGGCTTACACCGGTGGTGTGGCAGGCATTTGCCTAGTGAACATGATCATTTGACAACGGTGTTCTGGGGGTTGGGGCCGGGGAAAATGAGGTGCGGTTGACGAGCACGATTCGTAGCGTGGTGACTCGTGCGCGCACTCCCCTTGACTGATCCGGGAACCCCGGACACTCGCTCACGCCTGCGCTTCATCCTGTGGCTGGCGCGGCAGCAGTGGCGCACCCTCGCCGTCGGAACCGTCTTCGGTGTCACCTGGATGCTCGCTCAGGCGCTCATCCCGTGGTCGATCGGTCACGGCATCGACGGCATCGTCGACGGTGACCTCGACTCCACGTACCGATGGGCGTTCGTGGTCGCCGGTTTCGGCATCGTCCAGGCACTGGCCGGCATGATGCGCCACCGCGCCGCCGTGGCGAACTGGCTGTACTCGGCGTTCCGCGTCATCCAGCTGGTCAGCCGGCACGTCGCCCGCACCGGGCCGGCCGTCCCCCGCACCATGCCCACCGGCGAGGTCGTGGCGGCCACCTCCAGCGATTCCATGCACATCGGCCACGCGCTCGAGGTGACCCCGCGCTTCGCCGGGGCGATCGTGTCCTACGCGGTGGTGGCGGTCATCGTGCTGAACACCTCGGTCACCCTCGGCCTGATGGTCCTGATCGGCGTTCCGCTGCTGGTGCTCGGGCTCGGCCCGCTGGTGCGGCCACTGCAGCAGCGCCAGCACGACCAGCGCGAGGCGCTGGGAAATCTGACCGCCCTCGGCGCCGACACTGTCGCCGGGCTGCGCGTGCTGCGCGGCATCGGCGGCGAGAAGGTGTTCGTGCGCCGCTACACCGAACGTTCCGAGGCCGTCCGCCGCACCGGCGTCAAGGTCGCGGGCACCGAGGCGCTGCTCGACGCGATCCTGGTGCTGCTGCCGGGAATCTTCCTGGTCCTGCTGACCTGGGTGGGCGCTCGGTTGGTGCTCGCCGGATCGGTACAGCCAGGCGCCTTGGTCTCGCTGTACGGCTACGCGTTCTTCCTGATCCTTCCCGTGCGTACCGCGGGCGAGATGGCCTTCGCGCTGACTCGCGCGATGGTCGCTGTCCGGCGAGTCCTCCGGGTGCTGGGGGTGCCACGCGACGTACGCGACGACGCCGCGGTCGCCGCCGACCAGGGCGAGCAGGACGGGAAGGCTGATCGCACCGCCGACGACGTGTCCACCTCCGTCGATGCCACGCTCGTCGATCCCGATTCCGGGCTGCACGTCCGGCCGGGGAAGCTGACGATGCTCGTCGCCGACGACCCGGCCTTCACGGCCACGCTCGCCGACCGTCTGGGTCGCCTCACGGGCCACAGCGGCGTCGTGTTCGGCGGCGTCGTTCTCGACGAGATGCCGCTGCGCGAGGTGCGCCGGCGCATCGTCGTCAGCGATCCGGAACCGACGCTGTTCACGGGCACCCTGCGCGGCGGGCTCGACCCGCACGGCCATCATGACGACGCCGAGCTGGTCGCCGCGATGCGAACCGCCTCGGCCGGCGACGTCCTGGAAACCCTGCGCGACGGCCTCGACTCGCTGGTCGAGGAGCGCGGCCGGTCGTTGTCCGGCGGCCAGCGCCAGCGCGTGTCACTGGCCCGAGTCCTGGTCGGTGATCCCGAGGTCCTGGTCCTGGTGGAACCGACCAGCGCTGTCGACGCCCACACCGAGGCAGCCATCGCCGGCCGGTTGCGATCGGCGCGCTTTGGGCGGACGACGGTGGTCGCCACCGCCAGCCCGTTGATGCTGTCGCAGGCCGACACCGTGGTCTGGTTCGACGGCGGCCAGGTGAGCGCCGTGGGGACGCACGACGAACTTCTCGCCGCCGTGCCCGCCTATCGCCGCACCGTCACCCGAGAGGAGGCACCCGCATGACGACCACGCTGCCGATCGCGACGCCGGCCGAGGTCCGTGCCGAGGGCGCGGGACTGTTCCGGCGGCACCGGCGCCAGCTCGCCGTCGCGCTGGGGGTGCACGTCCTCGCCGCCACGGCAGGCCTGGCCGGGCCGTTCCTGCTCGGGCGCATCGTCGACGCCGTCACTCGCGGCTCGTCGACCACCCGGATCGACGTGCTGGCCGCCAGCCTGGCCGGGTTCATCATCGTCCGCGCCCTGCTGACCAGGGTCGCGATCAACCGCTCACTCGTCCTCGGAGAGCGGGTTTTCGCCGAGTTGCGCGAGACCTTCATCCGGCGGGTACTCGCGCTGCCGCTGTCCACCGTGGAGCGGGCGGGAACCGGCGATCTGGTGGCGCGCACCACCGGCGATATCGACGCGCTGTCACGTACGGTCCGGTTCGCCATCCCCGAGATCCTGGTCGCGGTCTTGACCACCGTGCTCACCCTGAGCGCCGCCCTGATCGCCGGGCCGCTGGTCGCTGCCGGGGCCGTCGTCGGCGTTCCGCTGCTCGTCGTCGGCACGCGCTGGTACCTCAACCGCGCCCGCGCGGGGTACCTGTGGGAACGCGCGTCCTACGCGACCCTCGACGGAACCATCACCGAGACCGTCGACGGCGCGCGCACCGTCGAGGCGCTGAGCCTGGGCGAGGTGCGCATCAACCGCGTCGACGACGATCTGCGCGAAGCGTACGCCGCCGAGCGGCGCACGCTGTTCCTGCGCACGGTCTGGTTCCCATCCGCTGAGATGGCCTACGTGCTGCCCGTGGTGGCCACGCTCGCCTGGGGCGGCTGGCTCGCCTCCGCCGGCCACGCGACGGCCGGGCAGGTGACCACCGTCGTGCTGTACATGGTGCAGATCGTCGACCCCGTCGACCGCCTGGTCTCGTGGCTGGACGAGCTCCAGGTCGGCATGTCGTCGTTCGCCCGCGTCGTCGGTATCGCGAACGTGCCGCCGGACCGCACCGCGACCGGGGCGCAGCCGTCGGACCAGGACATCCGCGCTGACGAGGTCCGCTACGCCTACGTCGACGATCACGACGTGCTGCACGGCGTGTCACTGGAGCTTTCTCGCGGTGAGCGCCTGGCGATGGTCGGCCCCTCGGGAGCCGGCAAGTCGACGCTGGGCCGGCTGCTGGCCGGGATCCACCCGCCGCGGCGCGGTCGGGTCTCGATCGGCGACGTTCCGCTGGTCGATCTCGAAATCGACCAGCTTCGGCGTGAGGTCGTGCTCGTGACCCAGGAGCATCACGTGTTCGTGGGCACCGTGCGCGACAACCTCGCGCTCGCCGCGCCGTCCGCCTCCGACGACGACCTGCGCCGCGCGCTCGCGGCGGTCGATGCGCTGGACTGGGTGGACGGGCTGCCGGACGGGCTGGACACCGTGGTCGGTTCCGGTGGGCACCCGGTGGGGCCCGCGTTCGCCCAGCAGGTCGCGCTGGCGCGCATCGTGTTGGCCGATCCGCACACGCTCGTGCTGGACGAGGCGACGTCGCTGCTCGATCCCCGCGCCGCGCGGCACCTGGAACGGTCGTTGTCGGCCGTGTTGCGCGGTCGCACCGTCATCGCGATCGCCCATCGACTGCACACCGCGCATGACGCCGACCGCGTCGCCGTCGTCGACGACGGGCAGATCGCCGAGCTGGGCAGCCACGATGAGCTCGTCGCCCAAGGCGGCGCCTACGCCGCGTTGTGGGAGTCGTGGCACGGCACGCCCGTCTCCGCCGACTCCAGGTGAGGCGATCCGGCCGGCTGCCCGGAGCCGGCCGGATCGCGTCGTTGACTTCGAGCGCACTCGAACTGCCAGTGTGAACGAC
Organism: Actinomycetes bacterium; assembly: GCA_021793295.1. Lineage (GTDB taxonomy): Bacteria > Actinomycetota > Actinomycetes > Jiangellales > Jiangellaceae > Haloactinopolyspora. Next base: position 8,071 of record JAJYTA010000134.1, on the reverse strand, counting down.
CATGACGATGACACGCACACTCGGACGCAGCGACATCGAGGTCAGCGCCGTGGGCATGGGGTGCTGGGCGATCGGTGGACCGTTCTGGACCGATTCCGGCCCCGCCGGGTGGGGCCAGACCGACGACGACGAGTCCATCCGGACCATCCACCGTGCCCTCGACCTCGGCGTCACGCTGTTCGACACGGCTGACGCGTACGGCACTGGCCACAGCGAGCACCTCCTCGGGCGCGCGCTGGGCGAGCGCCGTGGCGACGTGGTCGTCGCGACCAAATGGGGCAACACGATGGACACGTCGGCCAAGCGGCTGACCGGCGCCGACGCGACCCCTGCGTACCTGCGCGGTGCCGCCGAGGCCTCGCTGCGCCGGCTCGGCACCGACTACATCGACCTGTACCAGCTGCACCTCAACGACCTGCCGATCAGCCAGGCCGAAGACCTGCTGAGCACGCTGGAGGACCTCGTCGACGCGGGCACGCTGCGGTGGTACGGATGGAGCACGGATTTCCCGGACCGCGCCGCGGCGTGGGGCCGAGACGGTCGGCACTGCACCGCGATCCAGCACAACCTCTCCGTACTGCACGACGCGGCTGAGGTGCTCGAGGTGTGCCGTACGCACCGGCTGGCCAGCCTCAACCGCGGTCCGCTGGCCATGGGGATGCTCACCGGCAAGTTCAGCGCCTCGTCCACGCTCGGCACCGACGACGTGCGCGGGGTGGCGCCGGAGTGGCTGATCTACTTCCGCGACGGCCGTCCCGCTCCGGAGTGGCTCGAGCGGGTTGCGGCAGTACGCGACGTGCTCACCGGCGGCGGGCGAACCCTCGCTCAGGGCGCCTTGGCGTGGATCTGGGCCCGCAGCGACCTGACGATCCCGATCCCGGGCTGCCGGACCGTGGCCCAGATCGAGGAGAACGCCGCAGCGATCGAGCACGGCCCGCTGTCCCCCGACGAGCTGGCCGAGGTGGAGCGGTTGCTGGTCGAACTGCGCGGCCAGCCGGTCCGCGCCATGTGAGTGCGAGCCCGCCGCCCGGCGGGCACGCACACCGCCTACGTCTCGACCGGGATGGCGGGGTGGCGCGGCGCGACCGGATCGAGTGGCCGGTACGGCGCACCGACCGGCGGACGCGGGTCCGCTTCGCCCTTGTTCGGCCAGAACGCCATGGCGCGTTCGGCCTGGGCGGTGATCGTCAGCGACGGGTTGGCGCCGAGGTTGGCCGAGATGGCCGACCCGTCGACGATGTGCAGGCCCGGGTGCCCGTAGACCCGCTGCCAGGCATCGATGACGCCGTCGTCGGGCGACGCGCCGATGGTGCAGCCACCGAGGAAGTGCGCGGTCATCGGCCGACCGAACGGCTCACCGATGGTGCCGGCCGGGGTGCCGCCGATCCGCGCCGCCATGCGCCGGACGAACTCGTGCGCGACCGGGATCCAGCCCGGGTTGGGCTCGCCATGCCCCTGCCTGGACGTGAGATAGCGACGGCCGGTCAGCCTGCTGCGCCGGGTATACGTGGTGATCGAGTTGTCCAGGGTCTGCATCGCCAGCGCGATCAGGGTGCGTTCGGACCAGTGCGCCATGTCGTACAGGCCGGCCAGATCCCGCCGCTGCCGCCACATCTGGCCCAGCCAGTTCACCCAGTGCGCCCGGGAGCCGCCTCCGTCAGCCAGCACCGTCTGCAGCAGCGACATCGCGTTGCTGCCGCGGCCGTAGCGGACCGGCTCGATGTGGGTGTGCTCGTCGACGTGGATCGACGACGTGATGGCCACGCCCTCGGTGTAATCGACCCTCCGGTCCGCCGCGATGGCACCGAGGATCGACTCGGAGTTCGTGCGGGTGAGCACGCCGAGCTGGTCCGACAGGTGCGGCAGGTGTCCTTCGTCGCGCATGCGGTGCAGCAGCCGCTGCGTCCCCAGCGCACCGGCGCTGACCACGACCTGGTCGGCGGTGAGCAGGCTCGGCTTCGCTCCCCGCGCGTCGGTGCGCCGGATCAGTGCGCCGTACCCGCCCTGCGGCAGCGGGCGCAGCGAGGTCACGGTCGACAGCTCGTGTACCTGGGCGCCGGCCCGCTCGGCGAAATACAGGTAGTTCTTGGGCAACGTGTTCTTCGCGTTGTACCGGCACCCGGTCATGCAGGCGCCGCAGTGCAGGCAACCGACGCGGTCGGGACCAGCGCCGCCGAAGTACGGGTCGGGCACCCGCACCCCGGGCTCGCCCAGGAAGACACCCACCGGGGCCGGCCGGAACGTGTGGCCCACGCCCATCTCGTCGGCCACCTGCTTGAAGACCTCGTCCGACGGCGACATCCGCGAATAGGTGGTGACACCGAGCATCCGCTTGGCCAGATCGAAGTACGGGGCCAGCTCGGCGCGCCAATCGGTGATCGCGCTCCATGCGGTGTCGCGGTAGAAGGCGTCGAGCGGTTCGTACAGCGTGTTGGCGTAGACCAGCGACCCGCCACCGACGCCCGCGCCGGAGAGGATGACACAGTCGCGCAGCGTGTCGATGCGCTGGATGCCGTAACAGCCCAGGGCCGGGGCGAACAGGAATCGGCGCACGTCCCACGAGGTGGCGGGAAAGGACTCGTCGTCGAAGCGGGCTCCGGCTTCCACGACGCCGACCCGGTAGCCCTTCTCGCTCAGGCGCAGCGCCGTCACGCTGCCACCGAACCCGGAGCCGATGACCAGGACGTCGTAGTGCGCTTTCACGGCCGGCCGATCTTGCGCATCGCGCGCAGCGAACGGGTCATGACGTCGGCGAACGTGTCGTACGTCAAGCCCGGCGGCGGGGTGATGCCGTGCAGGCGCTGCACCGCGACGGCCTGCGTCTCGGTGTAGCGCAGGATGCCTTCGCGGCCATGGCGGCGCCCCAGGCCCGATGCGCCGAGCCCGCCGATCGGCAGATCGTGGCTCCCCCACGCGGCGGCATAGCCCTCGTTGACGTTGACGATGCCGGCATGAAGCCGGCGGGCCACCGCGACACCCCGGCGGTGGTCGCCGGTCCACACCGAGGCGTTGAGCCCGTACGGTGTGGCGTTGGCCAACTCGACCGCGTCGTCCTCGGTGCTCACCGCCTGCACGGCGACCACCGGGCCGAACGTCTCGTCGTCGGCGGCAAGCATCCCTGGGCGCACGCCTTCGAGCACCGTGGGCTCGTGAAACCACGGGCCCAGGTCGGGCCGCGGCTGCCCTCCGGCCAGCACGGTGGCGCCTTTCGTGACGGCGTCCTGGACGTGCGCGGTGACCTTGTCCACCTGGGCCTGCGACATCAGCGTGCCCATGTCGCTGCTGTAGTCGAACGACGCGCCCAAGCGCAGGTCACGCACCCGGTCGAGGAACCGGGAGACGAAGGCTTCGTGCAGCGCCGAGGCCACGTAGATCCGTTCGACCGACACGCACAACTGACCGGCGTTGGAGAAGCACGCACGCACCGCCGACTCCGCGGCCCGGTCGACGTCGGCATCGTCGAGCACCACCATGGCGTTCTTGCCGCCGAGTTCGAGCGAGGCCCCGACCAGCCGTTCCCCCAGCCGTGCGGCGATCTTGCGACCCGCGCGGGTCGAGCCGGTGAACGAGACGTAGTCGGCGTGGTCGACCACGGCCGTCCCCACGGTCTCGCCGTCGCCGGCCACGATCTGCCACACCTCCTCGGGAAGACCTGCCTCGACGGCGATCGACCGCGCGAGCAGGGCCGTGAGAGTCGTCCGCGAGTCCGGCTTGTGCACCACTGCGTTGCCGGCCACGAAGGCGGGCAGGCAGTCCGAGATCGCCAACGTCAGCGGATAGTTCCACGGTGAGATGACGCCGACGACGCCCTTCGGCCGGCGGATCTCGAGCGCGCGAGTGAGCCCCGGGATCAGGCCGAGCCGGCGCCGATCGCGCACCGCCGACGGGCCACGAGCGGCGGTGTAGCGGGCGGCCAGCGCGACGTCGGCGATCTCTTCGAAGGCGTCCCGGCGGGCCTTGCCGGATTCGGCTTGGACGAGATCGGCGATCTCGGACTGCCGGTCGAGCACCAGGTCGTGGATGCGTCCGATGATCCGGGCCCGTTCGGTGACCGGTCGCGCGGCCCAGCCGTGCGCGGCATCGCGCGCGGCGTCGGCCGCGGTGCGCACGTCGTCCACCGTGGACAGCGGGATTTCAGCGAAAGCGCGCCCGGTGAACGGGGCGATCACCTCGATGCGCTCGGCTCTGGGGGTGGCGACGACGCGGTCGGCCAACCGGTCGAGGACACGACGGTCGACGACGTCGTCGACGCTGACATCGGTGGTCATCCTCGACAGGGTACGACCTCAGCGCAAGACCGTGACCTCGACTCGCTGGAAGTCCTTGACCTCGGTGTATCCAGTCGTGGCCATGGCCCGGCGCAACGCGCCCACCAGGTTCATCGAGCCGTCGGGCAGGTACGACGGACCGGAGACGATCTGCGCGAGCGGAGCGATGGTGCCGACGTGCACCCGCTCACCCCGCGGCAGTTCGGCATGATGCGCCTCGGAGCCCCAGTGCCACCCGTGCCCGGGTGCCTCGGACGCGCGAGCCAGCGGCGAACCGACCATGACGGCGTCGGCTCCGCAGGCGATCGCCTTCGCGATGTCGCCGGAGCGCCCGATCGACCCGTCGGCCACGACGTGCACGTAGCGCCCGCCGGACTCGTCGAGGTAGTCGCGCCGCGCCGCGGCCACGTCGGCCACCGCGGTGGCCATGGGCACCGTGACGCCGAGCACCGAGCGCGTCGTGTGCGACGACCCGCCGCCGAAGCCCACCAGCACCCCAGCCGCCCCGGTACGCATCAAGTGCAGCGCTGCCTGGTAGGTCGCGCAGCCGCCGACGATCACCGGCACGTCGAGCTCGTAGATGAACTGCTTGAGGTTGAGTGGCTCGGCTCGCCCCGAGACGTGCTCGGCCGACACGGTGGTACCCCGGATCACGACGATGTCGGCTCCGGACTCCACCACAGCTTGGTAGTAGCGCTTGACCCGCGGCGGCGACAACGCACCGGCGACGGTGACCCCAGCGTCGCGGATCTCGCGCAGCCGCTCGGCGATGAGCTCCTCGCGCACCGGGGCGGAGTAGATCTCCTGCAGCCGGTTGAGCGCCTTGCCCTCCTCGAGCCCGACGATCTCGGCGAGCAGGGGCTCGGGGTCGTCGTAGCGCGTCCACAGACCCTCGAGGTCCAGAACGCCCAGCCCACCGGCCTGACCCAGCGCGATGGCCGTCGCCGGCGACATCACCGAGTCCATGGGCGCCGCGACCAGCGGCGTGTCGAACCGGTAGGCGTCGATCTGCCAGTGCGTCGACACCTCTTCCGGGTCGCGGGTGCGCCGGGAAGGCACGATCGCTACGTCGTCGAAGGAATATGCTTCGCGGCCGCGCTTACCCCGGCCGATCTCGATCTCCGCCACGCGGACCAGGCTAACCGACGCCGCCGCGGCCCGAGACCGCAGGCGGAAACGCTGCTAGCGCCGAGAGGAGTAGTTGGGCGCCTCGACGGTCATCTGGATGTCGTGCGGGTGCGATTCCTTGAGCCCGGCCGAGGTGATGCGGATGAACTGGCCGCGCTCCTGAAGCTCGGGGATCGTACGCGCGCCGGTGTAGAACATCGACTGCCGCAACCCGCCGACGAGCTGGTGAGTCACGCTCGCCAACGGCCCGCGGAAGGGCACCTGGCCCTCGATCCCCTCGGGGATCAGCTCGTCGTCGCTGCTGACGTCGGCCTGGAAGTACCGGTCGCGGGTGCCGGACGTGGCCGCCCCGCGCTTGGTGAACGCGGCCAGCGAAGCCATGCCGCGATACGACTTGTACTGCTTGCCGTTGACGAAGATGAGCTCGCCCGGGCTCTCGGCGACACCGGCGAGCAGCGATCCGAGCATCACGGTGTCGGCTCCGGCCACGATCGCCTTGGCGATGTCGCCGGAGTACTGCAGCCCGCCGTCGCCGATGACCGGAACACCGGCCGGGCGGGCCGCCTTGGCGGCCTCGTGGATGGCCGTGACCTGCGGCACGCCGACCCCTGCGACCACTCGCGTGGTGCAGATGGACCCCGGGCCGATGCCCACCTTGATGGCGTCGACACCAGCGTCCACCAGCGCCTGCGCCCCGGCCCGCGTGGCGACGTTGCCACCGATGACGTCGACGCCCGCCGCCGCGGGTTCGGCCTTGAGCTTGCCGACCATGTCGAGCAGGGCGTTGGTGTGTCCGTGCGCGGTGTCGACGACGAGCACGTCGACCCCGGCTTCGACCAGCGCCATGGCGCGGTCCCACGCGTCGCCGAAGAATCCGACGGCGGCGGCCGCGACGAGCCGGCCCTCGGCATCCTTGGTGGCGTTGGGGTACTCCTCGGACTTGACGAAGTCCTTGACGGTGATGAGGCCCTTCAGCCGCCCGGCGTCGTCGACGAGGGGGAGCTTTTCGACCTTGTGCTTGGCCAGCAGCGCGAACGCGTCATCGGCCTGGATGCCGACCGGTGCGGTGACCAGGGGCATCTGCGTCATCACGGAGCGGACGCGGCGCTGCTCGAACTCCCCGGACGGGATGAAGCGGATGTCGCGGTTGGTGACGATGCCCAGCAGCACGCCGGCGTCGTCCACCACCGGCAGCCCGGAGATGCGGTAGTGCGCGCACATGGCGTCCATCTCGGCCAGCGTGGCGTCGGGGCCGATGGTCACCGGATCGGTGACCATGCCGGACTCCGACCGCTTCACCAGGTCGACCTGGCGGGCCTGCTCGTCGATCGAGACACTGCGGTGCAGGACGCCCAGCCCGCCCTGCCGGGCCATCGCGATGGCCATCCGCGCCTCGGTGACGGTGTCCATGGCACTGGACAACAGAGGCACGCGGACATCGATGTTGCGCGAAACCCTCGAAGCGGTGTCGACCTCGCTGGGCACGACGTCGGACTCGCCGGGTAGCAGGAGCACATCGTCGAAGGTGAGCCCGATGGGAGCGAACATCTCGGGCACGCCGGACTGCATGGGGTCCATGGACACGATCCTGATGGTCGAAGGGGCGATGGACCCAATCGTATGGCGGCACCGGGGCGGGTCTCCACCGCATGCCGACATTCCCCCGCCCTCGTCCTTCTCTCCCCCGCTCGGGGGAGGCCGTCGCGCGTCGGCCGTCGCGATCATCGAGCCATGACGACCACGCTCGCTACGGCACCGGGCCGGTTCCTCCGCGACGTCGTCACCCTCGGTCGGCCGTGGTTCTGGCCGGTGTCGCTGGTTCCCTACTACGTCGGCGTGGTCCTGGCGACCCACCGGCTGGTACCGGCGATGTCCGACCTGCCGGACGTCGCCGCCGGAGCCGTGGTGATCGGGCCGCTGATGTGGTGGGCCGTCCTGGCCGTCAACGACGCGCACGACGTCGACGGAGACCGCCTCAACCCCCGCAAGGCCACGGCGCCGCTGGCGAGCGGGCGCATGTCGGTCGCCGTGGCGCAGCGCGTCGCCGCCCTCGCCGCGACCATGGCGGTCGCCGTGGCGGGCACCGTCGGTCTCGCTTTCGCCGTGGGGACCGTGGCGGCGCTGGTGACCGGCTGGGCCTACAGCGCTCCCCCGCTGCGGCTCAAGGTCCGCCCCGGCGCCGACGTCGCGGTCAACGCGGTGGCGCTCGGTGCGTTCGGCATGCTGGCCGGCTGGGTCACCGTCCAGCCGCTCAACGCGTTTCCCTGGGTGATGGCCGTGCTGGGCACGCTGGTGGCCGTCGGCCTGTACGTCCCGACGACCGTCGCCGATCTCCACGCCGACCGGGCCGGCGGGTACTCGACGGTGGCGGTCCGGTTGGGCGTGGCGTGGACCCGGCGCCTGGGGTTCGCCGCGTGGACCGCCGCCGCGATGCTGGCCGTCGTGCTCGCCGCCACCGACACCGTCGTCCCGCGGCGCATGCTGGCGCTGGAAGTCGTCATGGTGCCCGTGCTCGTGGGTGTCTATCGGCGGCTGGTCACGACGGCGGCGTCGTTCCGCAACGTGGTGATCCTGGCGGCGGCGTTCCTGGTGCCGTGTGCCACGTTCGCGCTGACGTACACGGGCGTGTGGTGACGGGCGCGGGGCCGATCGCCGCGGCCGGGTCGCCAGGGTCA
>JAJYTA010000133.1 GCA_021793295.1 Actinomycetes bacterium | reverse complement strand
GGGCGCGTCTACGACACGCTGATGCCCAGATATTGGCAGACCACGACGTTCATCTGGGACTTCAGCCTCAGCTCGATGGTGCACGCGCTGCTGGACCCGGTGCCGATGCGACGCCAGATCGAGCATTGGATCGCCCTGGACATTCACCGGCATTTCGGCACCGAATGGCTCACCGGCGGGCCGGCCGGGTACTGGTACTCGGTCAACGACTACGCCATGACCCGGCTGGTCCGCGACTACGTCCGCTGGAACGGCACGGCCGGGTTCCTCGACGTCGAGCTGGCCGCCTCCGACGGCCCCCGCCGTACCGTGGCCGAGCACCTGCGTGAGTGGGCGACAGCCTGGGAGGGGTTCCGGCGCGAGCACGCCCTGGCCGACTACGGCGACATCGACAATCTGCTCGAGTGCGTCAGCTCCTACGTGCACGAGGTGGCCTCGCTGAACGCGGCGAACGTGTGGTGCATGCGGGTGGCCGCCGATGTCGCCGAGCTGCGCGACGACGCCGAGGCGGCGAAAGACCTGCGTGCCCGGGCGGATGCGCTGCTGACCGAGGTGCAACAGCTCTACGTCGAGGGCCGCGGATTCTGGCACGCCCGCCAGCCCGACGGCCGGATGGTGCCGGTCCGCCACTGCTACGACTTCACCACGGTCGGCATGACCGTGGGACGTGACCTGCCCCAGCAGCGACGAGCCGAGATGGTCGACTTCTTCGTGCGCGAGCTGCGTACGCCGTCGTGGATGCGGGCGTTGTCCGCCTACGACGACGACGCGAGCTACAGCGTGCGCCCGGACCATCAATGGAACGGCGCGTACCCGGCGTGGCCGGCTGAAGCCGGGCGGGCGCTGATCGAGCTCGGCCGGGCCGACGTCGTCGCGGACTGGCTGCCGGGACTGGCCCGCACCGCCAACCAGGGCCCGCCCGGGCAGGCGCATTTCGTCGAGGAGGCCGCCGAACCCGTCAACGGCGGCGCTCGAAAGTCACCGCCGCAGTTTCCGTACCTCATCGACTGGGCCTGCTCGTCGGCCGGGTCGTGGGCGGCGCTGGTGGTCGAGGGGCTGTTCGGCGTGTCAGCAGAGTTGGACGGCTCGGTGTCGGCCGCGCCGCAGCTGGCTGGTATCGACCCCGAGGCGCGGCTGCGCAACGTCCGTGTGGGCGATCGCCTGGTGGACGTCGACGCGGCCGGTGTTGTCTCATGATCGCTCGCGAGAGGTGATCATGAGTTGCCTGTGGCGCGTGTTCGGCTCTCCGGCGCTGGCGATCATGAGGCGGTTGCGGCGTTGTGGGGCCGTAGGTGCCTCATGATCTTCGTCAGCCGGCGGGGGAGAGCCCCAGCGACATCCCGGCCAGGCCGCGCTGCCGGTGCGACAGGCGGTGCGCGATGTCGCGCAGCGCCACCGCGGCCGGAGCATCCGGTTCGCTGATGGTCAGCGGCTTGCCTTCGTCGCCGCCTTCACGCATGTGGACGTCCAGCGGGACCTCGCCGAGCAGCGGGACCGTGGCGCCGAGCCGGCGCGACAGACCGTCGGCGACGCGCTGGCCGCCGCCGGAGCCGAACACGTCGAGGCGGTGCTCGGACCCGCAGTGCGGGCAGGGCATGAACGACATGTTCTCGATGACCCCGGCGACCTGCTGGTGGGTCTGGATGGCGATGGAGCCGGCGCGCTCGGCCACCTCGGCCGCGGCCAGCTGCGGTGTGGTGACGACGACGAGCTCGGCATTGGGCAGCAACTGCGCCAGCGAGATGGCGACGTCGCCGGTGCCAGGAGGCAGGTCGAGCAGGAGGATGTCGAGGTCGCCCCAGAACACGTCGGTCAGGAACTGCTGCAGGGCGCGGTGCAGCATGGGCCCGCGCCACGCCACCGGGGTGTCGCGGTCGGGCTTGAACATCTCGGTGGAGATCAGCTTCAGGTCGTGCGCGGGGATCGGCATGATCATCTGGTCGACGACCGTCGGCCGGGAACCGTCGACACCGAGCATGCGCGGCGCGGAGTGCCCGTAGATGTCGGCGTCGACCAGACCCACCGAGACCCCGTCGGCGGCCATGGCAGCGGCCAGGTTGGCGGTGACCGACGACTTGCCGACGCCGCCCTTGCCGGAGGCGATCGCGTATACGCGGGTCAGCGAGTCGGGCTTGGCGAACGGGATCTCCTTCTCGGCCGCACCGCCCCGAAGGCGCTGGGACAGCTCCTGGCGCTGCTCGTCGGACATCACGTCGAGCTTGACGTCGACCGAGGTGGAGCCGTGCAGTGCCATGACCGCGGCGGTGACGTCGCGGGTGATCGTGTCCTTCAGCGGGCAGCCGGCGATGGTGAGATAGACCTCGACGGTGACCGCGCCGTCCGGAGCGACGTCGACCGACTTCACCATGCCGAGCTCGGTGATCGGCCGCTTGATCTCGGGATCCTTGACGCCGGCGAGGGCAGCCTGGACGTCGTCGACAGATGGCAGCGGGCTCATACCTCGATGCTACGTCGCTAGGATGTGCACACCATGACAGGCACCCAGGGAACCGATCAGCGGGTCACACCAGAGCAGCTCGACGTGTGGCGGCTGTTCCTGCGTGTGCACTCCCGCGTCATCCGCCGGCTCGAGGCCGACCTGCTGGAGCAGCACGGGCTGCCACTGGCGTGGTACGACGTGCTGGCGCGGCTGCTCGAGGCCGACGACCAACGGTTGCGGATGAGCGAGCTGGCGGACCGGGTCATGCTCTCGCCCAGCGGCCTGACCAGGCTGGTCGACCGGATGGCCGAAGACGGCCTGGTACAGCGGATCCAAGCTGACGGTGACGGCCGCGGCTTCTACGCCGTGCTGACCCAGGCCGGCTACGACCGGCTGCGCGAGACCAGCGGCACGCACCTGCGCGGCATCCGCGACTACGTCGTCGGCCGCTTCGACGACGACGAGCTGAGGACGGTCGCCGAACTGCTGCAGCGCATCGAGAACTAGCCGCTGGAGATCACCGGGTTCCAGGCGCCGGTCACCACGGCGAGAGTCACGGCGACGGCGGTGAGCACGAACGAGCCGGCCAGCATCGCCACGTCGCCACGGTCGATGGGCCGGTACCGGGCGGAGGTCCGGGTGGCCGAGGCGTCGAAACCCCGAGCGTCCATCGCGACCGCCAGCGCGGTGCCTCGGCGCACGGCGCCCACGAGCAGCGCGAACACGCGACCGGCGAACACCTGCACCGCGGTGACCGGGTTGCGGTCGCCACCGAAGCCGCGGGCCCGGCGTGCTCGCCCGAGGACGTCCCATTCGGCGGCCATGATCGGCGCCAGGCGGAACGCGGCCAGCGACCCGTAGGCGAACCTGGCCGGCACCTTCAGGTGGCGGACCAGCGAGTCGGCGAGGTCGACCGGATCGATCGTCAACACGGCGAGCACGCCGGGCAGTGCGATCGCGGCGATGCGCACCCCCGCGGCCAGGCCGATGGCGACGCTGTCCGTCGTGATCAGCACCGGGCCGGCGTCGATGAGTTCGGCACCACCCTTGCGGTCGGTGAACACCGCGTTCCCGGCCGTGACCATGACCACCGCGAGCGCCAGCGGCCAGGCGCGGCGCAGCAGGCCGGACCACCGCACCCCCCAGGCCGGGACGCTGAGCACCGCAGCGGTGAGCACGATGCCCGCCGACACCGGATCGACACTGCCCAGCAGGGCCAGGGCCGGCACGAGCGCGGCGCCCAGCTTCACCAGCGCGTCGCGCCGGGCCAGGGGCGCGGCGGTGTTCACCGTGAGACTCGTCTGCAACAGGGTCATGGCGACAACTTCCCGTCAGCCACCTCGACGCGGCGGTCGCCCAGCGCGTCGGCGAACGTTTCGTCGTGGGTCACAGCGACCAACGCGGCTCCCTCGTCGCGCAGGTCGACACACAGCTGCAGCAGCTCCGACCAGGTCCGGGCGTCCTGACCGAAGGTCGGCTCGTCGAGAATCAGCAGGTCCGGAGCTGTCGCGAGGACGGCGGCCACCGACAGGCGCCGTTTTTCACCGCCGGACAGCGTGAACGGATTGGCCTCGGCCAACCGGTCGAGCCGGAGCCGGGCCAGTAGGTCGTCCGCGCGCCGAGCGGCGGCGTCCCGGTCGATCCCGGCGCGTTTCGGTCCGATCAGCAGTTCCTGCCGGGCGGTGCGGGTGACGAACTGGTGCTCCGGCTCCTGGAAGACCGTGCCCACACGCCGGCACAGGTCGCGGGCGCGCCAAGCGTGCAGCGGCGTGGCGGGCGAGTCCAGCAGCCGGGCGGCGCCGGTGTCCGGGCGCAACAGGCCCGCCAGCACCATCGCCAGGGTGGACTTGCCGCTGCCGTTCGCGCCGGTGACGACCACGGCCTCGCCGCGCCGGACGGTGAGGTCGGCTTCGTGCAGCGCGGCCCGCTCGGTGTGGGGGTAGGTCACGCTGACCTCGTTCGCAGCGAGCAAGGGGTCGCCGCCGGGGCCGGGCCGATACGCCGGCGGCGGGCGTCCCCACGGCGCCGGCACCCACACGCCGTCGCGTTCGAGATCCCGGCCGCGCCGGGCGAACACGTCGCCCGGCGCGCCGTCGTCGGCCACGCCGCCGCCGGGAGCGAGCACCACGACCCGGTCGACGAGCTCGACGACCTCGTCGACGCGGTGCTCCACGATCAGCAGGGTCGAGCCGGCCTCGTCGAGCGCGCGCTCCAAGGTGCCGAGGACGGTCGTTCGCCCCGGCGGGTCGAGATTGGCCGTGGGCTCGTCGAGGACGAGCACGCTCGGACGTCGTACCAGAGCGCCGGCCAGGGCCAGGCGTTGCTGCTCACCGCCGGACAGCGCCGCGGTGGGCCGGTCGCGGCCGTAACCGAACCCGACCTGAGCCAGCGCTGCGTCCACGCGCGGCCAGATCTCGTCGGCCGGCACTCCGGCGTTCTCGAGCCCGAACGCCACGTCGTCCCCGGACCGCGACATGACCAAGGACGTCTCGGGGTCCTGCTGGAGCATGCCGATCCGGTCGCGGGCCGCCTCGGCCGGCTGCCCGTCCACCAGGATCTCGCCTTCGGTCTCGGCGGCGGTCTCGGGGTCGAGCAGCCCGGCGACCCCGCGCAGCAACGTGGACTTGCCCGCGCCGGATCCGCCCATCAGCAGCACCCGTTCACCGGCCTCGATGTCGAGGTCGACCCCCCGGCATGCCCAGGCCCGCCGCCCGGCGTAGCGCCAGCCCCAGCTGCGCAGGCTCACCCGCGCGCCGCGCAGGGTCCGCCCCATCAGATCTCGCCCTGGGTCCGCCCGGCAGCGAACGGCGCCAGCGCGCCCGTGCGAGCCAACGCGCGCACCAGCACGTAGCCCAGCACGCCGGCCACGACCGTGCCGGTCGCCACGGCGCACAGCACGTAGACGACCTTCCAGTCCCAGGCGTAGGGCGCGATCGACGACACCGTCGCCTCGTACAGGCCCATCGCCAGCCCCGCTCCCGCGCCGGCCAGGATCGCCGGAACGAATCCCCAGCGCCGGTAGAACAGCAGCGCGAACACGAGTTCGGCGCCGAGGCCTTGCCACACACCCGACATGAACACCGCCAGGCCCCACGCCGAGCCGAAGAACATCGAAATCGTGGACGCGACGACCTCGGTGAACAGGGCGGCACCGGGCTTGCGCACCACCAGCCCGCCCACCACGGCCGGCATCAGCCACACCCCGGCGATCAACGGCGCGGCCGGGGAGCTGGCCAGCGGGGCGCTGATGGTGGGGTAGACGAGGTTGTTCCATGCGGCGAACAGCACGCCGAACGCGGCGGCCAACACGGAAGCCACGACGATGTCGACGGTGCGCCATCCCCAGCGCCGTCGCGGCGACGCGCTGGTCTCGGATCGGCTCATGTGTCTGCTGCTCCTCTCGCTGGACGACAGAGGAGCACCTGCATTCGAAAACAGCGCATCCGTGGGCTCGAGGGCCCCGGACACACTGCGGTGCGAAGAGTATCGACTCCCTGCGCCGGCATGATCCGGATCAGGTTCGAGGGTCTGCGGGATGTCCCGCACTCTCAGCGCTGCAGCGCTCCCCTGTCGTGGGTATGAAGTTGTCCTGGCTGCCTAGGCTAGCACCGGGTATGCTCCGTCGCGGCGGTCGTGCGGACCGCGCCCAACCGTTTGAGCCGATTCGAACGAGGTCGACCACCCATGCCGAAGGCTGTTCGCCGCCTGGCCGCAGTGGGCGTCGCCGTCGGATTGGCCGCTACGGCCACGGCGTGCAGCATCGGCCCCGAGCACCGCTCGGTGGCACCACTGGCGCAGATCTCCGTGAGCAACGCGGCCGCCCAGAACGGCATCGCCGAGCTGGAACCGGCCACGGCCCTGAAGAAGACCATCGCCGCGATGGAGGCCACCGGGTCGTACCGGGTCAGCGGCACCACGACCAGCGGTAAGGCCATCGACATCACGTTCGACGTCGGGGTCGGCTCGGTCGGCACGATCAACACCGGCAATCCGATGCAGATCCTGGCCGCCGACGGCTCGGTGTTCGTCAGTGGCGACGCCGACTCCATGTCGGCCCTCGTGGGAGCCGACGCCGACGAGACGATCGCCGGCAAGTGGATACACATCACTCCGGACTCCGAATCCGGCTTCGACATCTTCGCCGACGGCGCCACTTTCGCCCAGGCGGTCCTCGGCGCCGGCGCACCATCGGAGATGACCGGCGTCGCCGAAGTGGACGGACGCCTGGCCGTCGGCCTGCTGTTCCCGGAGACCGGCGCGACGCTGTGGGTGGCCGCCATCGGCGAGCCCCTGCCACTGCGCTTCGAAGAGAAGGGCGCCTCGGCCGGGAAAGGGATCCTGACCTTCACCGACTTCGGCGAGCCGGTCGAGATTCAGCCGCCGACCGACGACGAGTTGCTCGACGTCGAAGACCTTCCGGCGGAGTAGCTGCGCTGCCTGGACGCCGGTGTGCGTCATAATCATCCATTGTGGAACTAGTGGGTTCGGTTGCCGTGGGGCTCACCAGCCTGTTCGGCCGGGTTCGCGCGGACGGGTTGCACCACCTACCGGCACAAGGCCCGGCCATCGTGGCCGTCAATCACACGACCATCGCCGACGTTCCACCGGTCCTGGCCACGCTGCACCGCGCCGGACTGCGGCCCAGCATTCCCTGCGGCCGGGCGTCGTGTGACGTTGACCACGCACACATCCGGTTCATGGCGTCCTCGATGGTGTTCGAGAACCCGCTCATCGGACCGCTGGCCCGACAGGCGGGCATGATCGAGGTGGGCGGGCGCCAGGCCGGTGCCGCGGCGCTTCGCGCGGCACGCGAAGCGCTCGGCCGTGGTGAAGTCGTGGGCATCTACCCCGAAGGCGACGTGTCAGCCACCGAGGACGGCTCACCGCGCCGGTTCCACTTCGGCGTGGGGCGGTTGGCCAGCGAGACCGGTGTCCCGGTGGTGCCCGTGGCACATCACGACGCCCGTCGTATCGGCTCCGGCTCCACGGCACGCACCCTGGGCGGCGCGCTGACGTCCATCGTGCGTCGTCCGACCGTCCGGCTGCGGGTCGGGCCCCCGATTCTCGCCGGGGAGTACGCGGGGTTGCCGCTGCGTGACGTCGTCGAGTTGATCCACGATCGGGTGGTGGACGTGTGGCGCACCGTAGCCGGGAATTCGGTGTGCTGCTCCGATGAACGACACTAGAGTCGGCACAGGCCGTGCGAAGCGGGCACGAAAGGAGGCGTGCGAGTGAACACGCTGGTCCTCAATGCCTCCTACGAGCCGCTCTCCGTGGTGTCGGTCAAGCGGGCCGTGGTCCTCGTGCTCACCGAGAAGGCGGTCATGGAGCACGCCGACTCCGCGAAACTCATCCGGTCGGCCACCCGCGAGCTGCCCACGCCGCTGGTGGTGCGGTTGCTGCGCTTCGTGCGAGTCCCGTACCGGCGCAAGGTGCCATGGTCGCGCAGCGGTGTGCTCGAACGGGACGGGCGCCGGTGCGCGTACTGCGGCGAGCGCGCCGCCTCCATCGATCACCTCGTGCCGACCTCGCGCGGGGGCGCCGCGCGTAGTTGGCTGAACACCGTGGCCGCCTGCGTGTCGTGTAACCAGCGCAAGGCCGACCGGACGCCGTCCGAGGCCGGCATGCGCCTGCTCATCGAACCCTTCGAGCCGAAGACGCACCGTGCTCTGGTGCTGGCGCTCGGCGTTTCCACCGCGCAGACTCTGCCCGATTGGCTCACGGCAGCAGTCAGCTGAAGTACGCTCAAGGTGACGTGGGAGGTGTGCCATGGTCAGTCCGGTTCCCGGCCTGCCAACCGGCCTCGTTGTCGGGACGTACGACGACTACCCGGCTGCGCAACGAGCCGTGGACTATCTGGCTGACGAGAAGTTTCCCGTCGAGCACTTGGCCATCGTGGGTAGCGACCTGCGCCAGGTCGAGCGGGTGACAGGTCGGCTGACCTGGGGTAAGGCAGCACTGGGCGGGCTTGCGTCGGGGGCCTGGCTGGGGTTGTTCGTCGGATTGTTGCTGGGACTGTTCACCAACGAGGGCTGGCTGCAGATCATCGTGTTCAGCGTGGTCTGGGGCGCGATCTTCATGGCGATCTTCGCCCTCGTCGGGTACTGGCTGACCGGTGGGCAGCGCGATTTCACTTCCAAGAGCGTGACCGTCGCCAGCCGGTACGAGATCTACTGCCAGCACCAGCATGCCGAGGCCGCCCGCAACCTGTTGGCGCACTTGTCCTTGCGCTCCGACCGCACGACGCCGTGACGTCAACGCCGACGGTCGACCTGGCCGACCGGTTTCGACGCCACGCCGAGATGTCCGACCGGATGGGGGCGCCGCTGTACGCCGCGCTCACCCGCGCGATGGCTGACGATTGGGCGGCCGGTGGGGTGGTGCGCACCATCTGTGCGGGATGGGACGAAGCCACCGAATCCGACCTCGTGTCGCTGCGTTTCCTCGGCAGCCTGCACCGGCTGGTCCTCACCGGCCGGGCGCCTTCGCTCGTCGCGTACTACCGCAACCTCGGCGGCACGCGCGCCCCGGACGACGTCTGGCCGGTCGCCCGCAGCGTCATCGAGGCCTTCGCCGACGACATCCGCGCCGATCTGGCCGTGGTCCCACAGACCAACGAGGTGGGGCGCTCGGTGGCGCTGCTCGTCGCGCTGTTCCGGGCCGCGGCGCAGACCGGGCTGACCCGGATCCGGTTGTTGGAGGTCGGCGCCAGTGCGGGTCTCAACCTGCTGATCGACCGGTACCGGTTCGAGGGCCCCGGGTGGTCGTGGGGACCAGCGGAGTCACCGGTGTGTTTCGACGTCGACGCCACCGTGGAAGCCCGCCCTATCGAGATCGTCGCCCGGCGCGGATGTGACCTGGAACCCGTCGACCCGACCACCCCGGCCGGTCGGCTGCGACTGAAATCGTTCGTCTGGCCCGACAACGTCGAGCGGTACCGCCGCCTGGAGGGCGCGCTCGACGTCGCCGCCCGATGGCCGGTACGCGTGGACCGGTCCGAGGTGAGCCCGTGGTTGCGCGAGCGACTGGCCGAATCGGTCGACGACGACGTGCTGACGGTCGTGTGGCACTCGGTCGTGTGGCAGTACCTCGACCCCGTGGCGCGTCGCGAATCCGAGAGCGTCATCGCCGCGGCGGCCGAACGCATGCCGCTCGCCCACGCCAGCATGGAGCCGGCCGACCTCAGCCGCGCCGCGGACATCGTCTTGACCCTCACGACCTACGACGCCGGCCAGGCGAGCACGACCGAGCTGGGCCGGCCGCATCCGCACGGCCTGCCGTTGCGGTTGAGCTCCGGTGCGGCGTCGTGACCGGCCCCGAGCTGTGGCTCGTGCGCCATGGCGAGACCGAGTGGAGCCGCGACGGGCGGCACACCGGTCGTACCGATGTGCCGCTGACCCCGGCCGGTGAGGACGCTGCGCGATCTCTGCGCCCCCGGCTGGCGGCGGTGGCCTTCGATCTCGTGTTGTGCAGTCCGCTGCAGCGCGCGACGGCGACGGCCACCCTGGCCGAGGTGCCCACGCCGGAGCTCGACGACGACGCCCGGGAATGGGACTACGGCGACTACGAGGGCATCACGACCGCTCGAATCCACGAGACCGACCCGCAATGGTCGCTGTGGACCGACGGCACGCCAGGCGGTGAACAACCCGATGACGTGGGTGCGCGGGCCGATCGCCTCGTGGCCCGGGTGCGCTCGACTGCGTCCACGCGCGCGTTGATCGTGGGCCACGGCCACATCCTGCGGGTGGTGGCCGCACGCTGGATCGGGTTGGCCGTCGCCGGCGCCGCCCGGCTACGCCTGGACACCGCCACGGTGTCCGTCCTCGGCTGGGAGCGCGCCACCGCAGTGATCACGCGCTGGAACACGCCGGGCTACGATCGCTGAGTGCGCATCGACCTGCACACCCACAGCAACGTCTCCGACGGCACCGACACCCCGGCCGAGCTGGTGCATGCCGCCGAGCGAGCCGGCCTGGACGTCGTCGCGTTGACCGACCACGACACCACGCTCGGCTGGGCCGAGGCGCTCGAGGCCGGCGCCACCTGCGGTGTGGAGGTGGTGCCGGGGCTGGAGATCTCCACCGAGCTGCGCGGCCGGGGAGTGCACCTGCTGGCCTACCTCGTCGACGCCGCCCACCCGGGACTGCAGGCCGAGCTCGGCCGGATCCGCTCGGACCGGTGGACCCGGTTGGAACGCATCGCCGCCGCGCTCACGGCCGCCGGCTATCCGCTCGACGTCGACGACATCCTGGCCCATGCGCAGGGTGCCTCGTCGGTGGGCCGTCCGCACGTCGCGGACGCCATGATCGCCCTCGGGTACGTCGCCGACCGCGAAGAGGCCTTCGCCTCGTATCTGTCCGAGGGCCGCGCGGGCTTCGCGAGCAAGTACGCCCCGCCCACCACCACCGCCATCGATCTGGTGCACGCGGCCGGCGGGGTGTGTGTGCTGGCCCACCCCTGGGGGCGTGGTTCCCGGCGGGTGCTGCGTCCGTCCGCCATCGCCGACCTACGCGCCGCGGGGCTGGACGGTATCGAGGTCGATCACCAGAACCACGACCGGATCGCCCGGCGCGACCTGCGCGCCCTCGCCGTCGAGCTGGACCTCGTCGTGACCGGCGCGAGCGACTACCACGGCACCGGCAAGGTCGGCCACGACCTCGGCGTCAACACCACCGACCCGGAGCAGTGGGACCGGCTGCGCAGCCTGGCCGCCGGGGTGCCGCGATGACGACGGAGCTGGCTGCCCGCCTGCGGACGGCGGGCTGCGTGTTCGCCGAGCAGGAGGCGAGCTTGCTCCAGGCTGCCGCACCCACGCCGGATGCGCTGGAGTCCATGGTGCGCCGGCGCGTCGACGGCGTCCCGCTCGAGCATGTTCTCGGCTGGGCGGAGTTCGCCGGCCTGCACATCGACGTCGACCCCGGCGTCTTCGTGCCGCGCCGGCGCAGTGAGCTCCTGGTCCACGAGGCCACGAGACTGGCTCGTGCCGGTCCCGGCCGCGCCGCGGTGGTCGTCGACCTGTGCTGCGGATCCGGTGCGCTCGGCGTCGCTGTGGCCGCGGCGCTCGGTGAGATCGACCTGCACGCCGCTGACGTCGACCCGGTGGCGGTCCGGTGCGCTCGACGCAACGTGGCCGCCTACTCAGGCCAGGTCTACGAAGGTGACCTCTTCGCTGCGTTGCCGGCGACGTTGCTCGGGCGCGTCGACCTCCTGCTGGCCAATGTGCCGTACGTGCCCAGTGCCGAGATCGCGCTGATGCCGCCGGAGGCGCGCGTGCACGAAGCCCTGGTGGCCCTGGACGGCGGCGCCGACGGTCTCGACGTCCTGCGCCGGGCGGCCGCGGAGGCCGGCCGGTGGCTGGCCACCGGCGGACACCTACTGGTCGAGACCAGTCGCCAGCAGGCGTCGCACGCCGCCGACCTGATGGCTCGGGGCGGGCTGGCGACGCGGGTGACGAGCGACGACGATGGCACCACCGTGGTCGTCGGCACGAGGCGGAGGCGAGGATGACCCCTGTGAGTGCGCCCATTCTCGACGGCATGCCGCGACGGCTCTACAGCGCCACCCCGACCCGGTTGACCACCTGGCTGGACTGCCCGCGCCGGTACCGGTTCGCTT
>JAJYTA010000132.1 GCA_021793295.1 Actinomycetes bacterium | reverse complement strand
ATCATCCGGAGAACGCACTCAACGCCTACGAGACCACCGACGGGCATTACCCGACGTACCTGCGGGAGCTCGGGGACGTGTTCGGCCAGGTGGCCGGGTTACTGCGCCCCGGCGGGCACGCGGTGATCAACGTCGGCAACATGCAGGACGACGGCGTCGTCACCACCCTGGCGTGGGACCTGGCGCGTGAGGTGTCGGAGCACTTGCGCTTCGTGCGTGAGGTCTTCCTGTGCTGGGACGAGCAGCCGGAGTGGTTGACCGGGGACTACCTCCTGGTGTTTCAGCGTCCGCCGGAGTGACGTAGGTTCACCCTGCGGTACCGGCGGGCACGGCATTCGTCCGTTGGCCAGAACGATCATCGCCTGTATCGTCTGTTCATGCGGGTGGGCCTCTACGTTGACGGGTTCAATGCCTACTACGGCGCTCGAGCAATGTGTGGACACAACAAGCCGGGCTGGCGCTGGCTGGACTTGCCGAGACTGGCCATGGACCTCGTCAATCCGACACGCTGGCCGGACGCAGAGTTGGCGCGATTCGCCTATTGCACAGCCCCCAGGGGCCGTGGGCGAAGTAGGAAGTCGGCCGATCAAGAGAACTATATTGCGGCGCTGAAGCACGCTTATCCCGGCGCGGTTGTGCCACTCGGGTCCTATGTCGCCCGCACCAAGACCGGGATCTTGGTGAACATTGACGACCCCAGCAGCCGTGTCTCTCCGGATGCTGGTCCACTTCCCTCGTGGTTCCCCGCGCATGAGACACGACAGAACCAAGGGCGACTCGAATTGCTTGTGTCGGTCAGTGCCTTCGAGGAGAAGGGATCGGACGTCAACGTGGCGGCACACATGTTGCTCGACATTCTCGATGATCAGATTGATGCGGCGATCGTCATCTCGAACGACAGTGATCTGGCGTTTCCCCTTTCGGCAGCGCGACAACGGATCCCAGTCGGTACCGTGAACCCGACAGGATCAAGCACGCCACGGGCCTTGCAAGGCGACGCCTCCGGTGGGGTTGGCCAACACTGGTGGCGCCGACTCGCGGCGCCGGACTTCTTCGCCCACCAGTTGCCGAAGCCCTCGGGGCCACATGCTTGCCCCAGCGACTGGTGATCTGTCGCGGACGTCACCTTGCAACGGCTTGACGCTCCGAGCAGCTGCGAGTTATGTTCGATGCATATCCCCCGGGCCTCCTCGCGAGGACCCGGGCTTTTTTTGGCGCTACGTGCGGGACGGTTCACGGGCGGCGTTGAGCTGGGTGTTACTGGCTGGCTTCGAGTCGAGCGAACCTAGCGAATCGAACCGAAGAACGCGTGCAACTCGTCCGCCCGCAGGTCCGGTTGCTCCAGGGGCATGAAGTGACCGCCCCGGTCGGGCACATACCAACGCCGGATGTCGGTGCAGGCGCGGCGAGCCCTGCCGGTGAGTCGATCAACGCCGCTGCGATGATGTCGGCCGGCGGGTGGATCGTATGGATGTGGTGTTTCAGCGTCCGCCGGAGTGACGTAGCGGGCGGCCAACGGGTTGCGCTTTGCGGGAAAAGATACTATTTAATAGTTATTTCCCGACGAGAGGGAGTGCCCCGGTGACCAGGACCGCCTCGAACCGCACTCTGGTGACGTCCATGCTGCTGATGCTGACAGTGCTCATCGCTACGGTCGGCGTGGCGGGGGCGCACGCTCGAACTGACCGCGACTCGGCGACCGAGCCGATGGGAGCCGGCGCACTGCCGGATCAGGACGCCGACGTGCGTGAGCTGTTCGCCGAGCTCACCAAGGAGTGGCCGGACAACCGGAGCATCAACGTCGTCTTCCACGGCCACAGTGTTCCGGCGGGCTATCACCAGACGCCGGAGGTCAAGCCGTTCGAGTCCTACCCGTTCATGGTCTACCGAGGGCTGAACGAACGCTTCCCGACCGCGGTGGTGAACACCATCACGACCGCGATCGGCGGTGAGAACTCCATGCAGGGAGCGCAGCGGTTCCGTCGCGACGTCCTGCGGCACAAGCCGGACCTGGTCTTCATCGACTACGCCATCAACGACACCAATCTCACCCCGGCCCAGGTAGAGCGGGCATGGCGCATCATGATCAAGGCGGCTCGCCAGCAGCACGTCCCGGTGGTGCTGGTGACGCCCACCGGCACCGTGCCGCACGACCTGGGCGATCCGGCCGACCCGCTGAGCATCCGCGCTGAGCTGATCAGAGAACTCGGCCGCGAGTACGACCTCCCGGTGGCCGACGTCAGTGCGCAGTGGCAGGCAGCCCTGGACGCAGGGACGCCGAAGGAGTCGTTGCTGAGCCACTACTACCACCCCAACGAGGCGGGGCATGACCTCGCGGCCACCGAGATCCTGAGCACCATCGACGACATGCGCGCGGAGGTGAGCTGACCTCCAGAGGTTGAGGGGACGTTCTCAGGCTCCGGATGTCTCTGACGTGCCACGCCGTGCGCGGGAGATTTGCACAGCACGGACGACGGCGTCGATCAGCAGCACGAACAGCCAGATCCGCCCAGTGCCGTAGACGAGTCCGGCCACCTTCTCATGGTCGGCCGAACCGCCGCTGAGCAGCAGCCGTACCGGATCGTCCGTGGTGAGGAGGTCCTGGATCCACGACAGGTCGAGGAACAGCAGCACGATCTGCGCGACGGTGAACAACAGGGCATGCGCGCCCAGATCCGCCAGCAAGGCACGGGGTGACTTCGGCTGCCCGGAGGCCTGTTCCGCTCGGTCGTCGTCATCGGCGTCTGCGTCGAGTGGTTGGGACGCCGGCTCCGGTTCGGGTTCCGGTTCGGGTTGCGATGGCGCCGTGGGCGGAGGCGGTGGGAAGTTCTGCACGCCGAGCACCCGGACGGCGCGAGGCATGATGACGACGCCGCAGAGGATGATGACGGCGGCGACCAAGCACGCGGTGGTCCACGAACTGGTGTCGTAGAGCAGCCCTGCCGCCAGTGCGCCGACCGCCCCGCCGACCAGGGCGGCAGCCTCGTACAGGCCCATGCCCCGGCCGGTCCGCTCGCCTGACGCCTCGGCGATGACGGCCTCCTGGACCGGCATCACCGCAGCCCACGCGGCCCCGCTGAGGATCCACAGGCCGGCGATGACCACAGGGTTCGGTGCCCACGCCAAGCTCGCCGCGAACGACGCGCTGGCCACTGATGCCGACGCCAGGACGCGGGTGCGCCCGTAGCGCACGACGAGCCGATGTACGTACTCCGGCAGGACGCTCATCACGATGGCGCCGGGCAGGAAGACGTAGGCGACCTCGACCACCTCCAGGTCGAACCCGCGTTGAAGGTGGAGCAACAGCAGCATGGCGACGACGCCCTCGGCCGTCATCGTGACCGCGACAGCCACGAGCATCGGGCGGAGTCTGCGACCCAGCCCGCCGAAGCGCGTCGCTGCCGCGTCGGCGCCACCATGAGCGTCGCGGGCCATTGGTCGCCGCGGGCTGAGAGCGAGCACACCGGCGGCAGCGAAACATGCCGCCGCGCAGCCGAGGAAGACGCCGGTGAAGTCGATGACGTTGAGCAGCATCATCGCGGAGACGAAGGCCACCCACGTGCCGGTCTCGCGGGAGGCCATGAGCCGGGGGTACACGCCGGAGTCGTCAGCGAGCCGTTCGCCGACGATGGCCCGGACCGACACCCACAGCAGGGCACCACCGACGCCGCTGAGGGCTGCGGCGACGTAGGCCGTCGAGATCGAGTCCGCGAGCGCGTACCCGCAACAGGCCAGGCCGTACAGCAGGGCCCCGGTCGCGGCGACGAGCTTGCGCTCGCGGGTATCAGCCAGGACGCCGGCCAGCGGCCGGACGAGGACCGACACCGCCATTTCGAGCGCTACCAGCATGCCCACTTCGGTGGCGCTGACACCCAGGCTGATGCCTGCCCACAGCGGCAGAATGAAGTCGATGAGCTCGGCGGGACCGTTGGTCAGCGCCGAAGCCACGAGCGTCTTCTCTTCCCGGCGTTTGGCGCGGTGCACCGAGGTCGGAGACATGCCGGTACGGTACTTCGACTCGCCGGAAGGAACTTCAGCCGTACCCGTTGGCCGCTACGCTCCCTGCTCGCTGATCTCGGGCTGTTCCCTTGCCTCGGCGGCCTGTGCGGCGACCAGATCGCGCAGGAGCCGCGAGATGTGGGAGCGACCGGCCGCCTCGGCGAGCGCGGAGTCGCGAGATTCGAGGCTGTCGACGATGCGCCGGTGTTCGGCCAGTGCTTGCGGCATCCCGCCCGGCGATCGGTGTGTGGTGTACATGGCCAGGCGGACCTGCTGCTGGAGCCGTTCGAGCTGGCCGGTCAGCGTGGCGTTGCCCGCGATCTCGTGGATGCGCCGATGGAAGCGCACGTCGAGCTCGTAGTGCTGCTCGACGTCGCCGGCCTCGACCGCCGCGGCATGCTCGGCGATGAGCGAGCGCAGCTCGGCGATCTCGGTGTCGGTGATCTGCGTGGCAGCCAGTCGGGCCGCCAGGCCCTCGAGGACCTCGCGGATCTCGTAGATCTCCGCGAGGGACGTGGAGTCGACGTTCGCGACGACCGCGCCGCGGTTCGGTTCGAAGTGGGCGAGGCCCTCGTGGGTGATGCGGGCGATGGCTTCGCGCGCCGGGCTGCGGCTGACGCCGAGCCGCTCGGCCAGCATCGGCACGGACAGGCGAGTGCCGGGCGGGAGCTCGTGGGTGATGATCGCGTGCTTCAGTGTGGCGTAGGCCTGGGCGGCGAGCCCGACCCCCCGGTCCGCGGTCTCCATGTACTCCCCTCTCGCGAAGATGCATGCATTCTAGCAGAGGCAGACCATCGAGCATTACATGAACATGCAGGTTAACGCCGCAACGAGTCGCCAGTTGCCGGTGATGACATGGACGCTCTAGACGAGATTACATGCAACATGTAACGTCGCCCCTGCGGATCGCCGAACCGCCGGAGGCAGGAGTGAGTCACTGATGACCACCGTCACCACACCGTCGAGCACGAGCCGGGGCCGGGTCGCCCTGGCGAACACCTCCAGCCGGATCGGGCTGGGGATACTCGGTGCGATCATCGCGGTCCTCGCCTGGTACGCCGTCGCGTTGTCGGGCATCGTCTCGGGTGAAGGCGTTCCACGCCCGGACGAGGTCGTGCGGACCGGCTGGGTCATGATCACCGAGCAGGACCTGATCTTCGACCTGCGCGTCAGCATGACCAGGGTGACCATCGGTGTCGCCGTCGGCTGTGTCGCCGCGCTTCCGATCGGTTACCTGCTGGCGTGGTACGCGCCGCTACGGGCCATGGCCGAGCCCCTGGTCAACTTCTTCCGCGCATTGCCGCCCATCGCGTTGGTGCCGCTGGTGATCGTCTACTTCGGTATCGGTGAGGGCGCGCGGATCTCCATCCTCATCTATGCGTCGTTCTTCGCCGGTGTCGTGGTGTTGTACGAGGGCATCTCGGCCATCGACCCGCTGCTGATCCGGGCGGCCCGCGTGCTCGGGGCCAATCGATGGGAAGTGTTCTCACGCACCGTGGTCTTCGCCTCGATTCCGCACTTCTTCACCGCGATCCGGGTGGCCCTCGGCGTTTCGTGGGCCACGGTCGTCGCAGCCGAACTGGTCGCTGCGCAACGCGGTCTCGGCACGGTGATCAACGACGCCGCGTCGTTCTACCGGATCCCCGACATGTACGTCGGTATCGCGATGATCGGGTTCACCGCGCTCGTCATGGACCTGATCTTGCGCTTGGCCCAACGCCGCCTGACCGGATGGCAGGAGAAGTCCCGATGACCTCCATTGTCGACACCTCACCCGACCGTTCCCAGACCATCGCCTACCAGGGCATCGGCAAGCACTACGAGCGCGGCGGTGAACGCCTGCAAGTGCTGAAGGACTGCACCTTCGAGATACCGACCGGCGAGTTCGTCTCCGTCATCGGTCCGTCCGGGTGCGGCAAGACCACGCTGCTCAACATGGCCGCCGGGTTCACCCGGCCCGACGACGGCTCGGTGCGGGTGGGCGATACGGAAGTGGACGGGCCCAGCCCGTCGCGCGGCGTCGTCTTCCAGCAGTACGCCATCTTCCCGTGGCTCACCGTCGCGAAGAACATCGAGTACGGCCTCACGTTGCGGGCCAACAAACGCCCGCGGTCCGAGCGCCGAGAGATCGTCCAGCGCTACGTCGAGCTCATGGGGCTCGGCGGCTTCGAGAAGGCTTACCCCAAGGAACTCTCCGGCGGTATGCGCCAGCGTGTAGCGATTGCTCGTGCCTATGCGACGGACCCGTCGGTGCTGCTCATGGACGAACCCTTCGCCGCGCTCGACGCGCAGACGCGTGAGTTCATGCAGGAGATGTTGCACGAGACCGTCTTGCAGGAACGCCGCACGGCGTTGTTCGTGACTCACAGTGTGGAGGAGGCGATCTTCCTGTCCACCAAGGTGGTCGTGCTGAGCACCAGGCCGTCGCGCGTCCGCGAGGTGGTCGACATCCCGCTGCCGATGCCGCGTACCGCCGAGTCCCGGCTGACGAAGGAGTTCGTCGACCTCCGCGGGCACCTCGAGCACCTGCTGCGAACGCCCACCACCGACGCCGGGAGGACCACATGAGCCGCCGATTCGCCGTCCGCGGCCCCGTCGTCGCCGCCGTGATCGCCGCCGTCACCGTCGCAGGCTGTGCGCTCGAAGACAGCGGCCCCAGCACCAGCTCCGACGGGCTCGACGTCATCAAGGTCGGCTATCTGCACACCGTCGCCGTCGACTCGCATCTGTGGCTCGGCCTGGAACGCGGGACGTTCGAGGAACACGGCCTGAAGATCGAGCCGGTGAAGTTCGACACGGGTATCGCCGAAAGCCAGGCGCTGTCCGGCGGCTCGATCGACGTCGCCATCATGGGAGCGGTGCTGTCCAATTTCCCGGCCCAGGGCAACGGGAAGGTCGTGCTCACCAACGACGTCGAGTTCGACACCGCGCAGCTGTGGGCCGACCCGAGCAAGGGCATCAGGTCGGTGAAGGACCTCGAAGGCCAGCGGATCATCACCGCGACCGGGACGACCGCCCACGTCTACCTCCACAACGCGCTGGTCGCCAACGGCGTCGATCCGGACTCGGTCAACATCATCAACGCCGACATGCCTTCCGCGGTGACGGCGTTCGTCTCCGGGCAGGTTCCCGCGGTCGCCCTGTGGGTGCCGTTCGACCAGACCGTGCAGAAAGAGTTCCCGGAGGCCGAGCTCGTCGACTCGGCCAAGTCGTACTACCCGGAGGCGGCCATTCTCGGTGGCTGGGTGGCGAACAACGACTTCCACCGGTCCAACCGCGAGATCCTCGACAAGCTGGCAGCGGCCTGGCTGGACATCAACCACGAGCTGGTGTCGAACCCCGAGGAGTCGATGACCGTCGTGCACGAGGCCGCGTACGCGCAGGACCAGGAGTTGGCCGAGACGTTGCGCCAGTTCAGCTTCGAAGAGGTCTATTCGAACGAGGAGTGGGCGCAGCAGTTCGAGTCCGGCGAGGTCGAGCGGTGGATCGGGCAAGTGGAAGAGATCTTCGTCGAAGTCGGCGGGATCAAGGAGTACGTGGATCCGGGAGAGTTCGTCGATGCCGACATCTTCCTGGACGCCTACAACGAATGGTCGGAGGAATGACGAACGTGCGTATCGCAGTGCTCGGGCTCGGCACCATGGGCGGGCGGTCAGCCGCCGCCTGCGTCGAGGCAGGATTCGACGTCACCGGGTTCGACCCGTCGCAGGCCGCGCGCGACCAGGCCGCGCAGGCGGGGGTGCGCACCTTCGACCACGGGCGCGACGCCCTCGGCGGTGCCGGCGTGGTGCTGATCTCGGTGCCGCGACCCGAGCACGTCGACGAACTGGTCCGCGACGTGCTGGTGCATGCCGACGAGCGAACGATCGTCGCCGACCTGTCCACGATCGATCCGGAGACGGCCCGGGCCGCGGCGACGACGCTGGCCGGGCACGGCGTGCAGTACGTGGACGCCCCCGTGCTGGGCCGGCCGGACAAGTGCGGCCAGTGGACGCTGGTCGCCGGCGGCCCCACCGAGCCGATCAGCCAGATCACCCCGGTGCTCGAAGCGACGGTGGCCAAAGCCGTGCTGCGGGTGGGCGACACCGGCGCGGGATCAGTGGTCAAGATCGTCAACAACTTGATGTTCGGCGCCATCAACGCGATCACCGCCGAGGCGCTCACCTTGGTCGCCCACAACGACGTCGACCCGAAGGTGTTCATCGACGCCGTCGCCGGGTCGGGCGCGGCCACCGTGTCCAACCTGTTCAAGGAGATCGCGCCGCGAATGGCCGCCGGTGACGACGAACCGGCGTTCGCACTCGACCTGCTGGCCAAGGACAACCGGCTCGCCCTGGATCTTGCCGCGGCGTCCGGCTCGCCCGCTCCATTGGCGCACGTCATCGATCAGGTCAACACCGCCGGACTCCAGCAGGGGCTCGGCAGCCGCGACAGCGGCGCGCTCTACCGGGCGTATGCGTCTCTCCCCGCTGCGGCGGGCGCGCAGTGACCGGCGGCGACACGCTGGCGATCGACCGGATCCGGGTGTCCATCCTGTCGACGCCCATCGACGACGCCGTGCCGATGTCGTTCGGGCGGCTGAACGATCGCCGCGTCTGCCTGGTCGAGATCAGCGCCGGCGGCCTCACCGGCATCGGCGAGAGCTGGATCAACCATCCCGCCTGGTCGCACGCCGAACGGATCGCCACCCTGTGCGAAGGCGTCGCGCCGCACCTGTTCGGGCGCGACGCGCTCGACCCCGAAGGAACGCTCGACGCCCTCGCCGCCATCTTGGTGCCGGTGGGCCGGCAAGCCGGCGCGATCGGCCCGATCTGGCAGGCGCTCAGCGGCGTCGACATCGCCTTGTGGGACCTGACCGGCCGGGCTCGCGGGCTGCCGGTTCATCAGCTTCTGGCCGGCGCCGACCTGGGTCGGCGGATTCCGGCATACGCCAGCGGTGTCGGACCGACGGACGTCGAGGCGTTGTGCGAGCGTGCGCTCACGGCCGGATTCACGGCGGTCAAGACCAAGATCGGGTTCGGGGCGGCGGCCGACGACGACATCGTGCGCCGCACCCGCGAGCTGGTCGGGCCCGATGTTCAGGTCTTCGCCGACGCCAACCAGGCGTGGTCGCTCGACGAGGCGTTGCGCGCCGCTGACCGGCTCGCCCGGTACGACGTCGCGTGGCTGGAGGAGCCGTTGTCCGGCGACGGGCTCGCGGACCTCGAGAAGTTCGCCGCCGAGTGCGAGATGCCGGTCGCGACCGGCGAGAACGTGTACGGCCAGGACGTCTTCGCCGCGTACGTCGATTCCGGCGCCGTCTCGCTGATCCAGCCCGACCTGGCGAAATCCGGCGGCTTCACCGTCGGGCGCCAGGTCGTCGAACGGGCCCGGACACGCGGCGTGCGGGTGGCGCCGCACTGCTACTCCAGCGCCGTCGGACTCGCGGCGTCGGTCCACTTGGGCGCCGCCTATGACATCGTCGACTGGATCGAGATGGACGTGCGAGCGAACCCGCTGCGAACACAGTTGCTGGCCGAACCGTTGTCGTGGCACGAGGGGACCGTGGCCGCGCCCGCAACGCCCGGACTTGGTATCGACCTGGACCAGGCGGCGTTGCAGC
This sequence comes from Actinomycetes bacterium, assembly GCA_021793295.1. GTDB lineage: Bacteria > Actinomycetota > Actinomycetes > Jiangellales > Jiangellaceae > Haloactinopolyspora. The sequence goes on along the minus strand of JAJYTA010000132.1, from coordinate 2,482 downwards.
AGTTCCGAACCCGATCGAAGGAGATGACCGCGCATGACTGACACCGTCGCCGCCACTGACCTCAATCCGTTCCTGCCGCGTCCCGGAACGGCTACCGCAGGGGCGCGCATCGGCGGAGTCGACGTGGCCGGCGAGCCCCACGATCTTCCCGAGCCGGCCACGGGCGAGGTGTTGGCGGTGACCGGATGGGTCGACGCCGACGTCGCACGGGACGCGGCCGCTCGGGCCCGTGGCGCGGCCGCCGGGTGGGCCGCGACGCCGCCGCGCGAGCGGGCCGCGGCGCTGCGCCGGATCGCCGACTCGTTGCGTGAGCAGCAAGACGACCTCGGTGCGCTCATCGCTGCCGAGTCGGGCAAGCGGCTCGAGGAGGCCCGCGGCGAGGTGGGATTCTCGGCGCAGTACTTCGACTGGTTCGCCGACGCGGCCACCATGCCGCGCGACGAAGGGTTCGTCACCGCCCTGCGCCGGTTCACCGTGACGCGCCGGCCCGTGGGGGTGGTCGCGGCGATCAGTCCCTGGAACTTCCCGCTGTCCATTCCGGCCCGCAAGGTTGCTGCAGCGCTGGCCGCGGGATGCCCGGTGGTCCAGAAGGCCTCGGAGCTCACCCCGTTGACGAGCCTGGCGTTCACCCGGCTGTGTGAGCCACACCTGCCGGCCGACGTCCTCAGCGTCGTAGTCGGGGACGGTGAAGTGCTCACCACCGCACTCGTCGACAGCCCGGACGTCAACGCCGTCACGTTCACCGGCTCGACGCGAGTCGGCTCCGCCGTCGCGCAGCGCGCGATGCGGTCGCTGACCCGGGTGACCCTGGAACTGGGTGGGAAGGCGCCGTTCATCGTCACCGAAGATGCCGACCCGCAGGTCGCTCTCGACGCCTTGATGGTCGCGAAGTTCCGCAACAACGGCGCCTCGTGCATCGCCGCGAACAACGTCTTCGTGCACGAGGCGCACTATCCGGACTTCATCGAGGCGCTGCGGGCCCGCATCAGCGGACTGGCCACCGGCGATCCGACCGACCCCGGCACCGACGTGGGGCCGATGCTGCGGCGCAGTCATGTCGAGCGCCTCGATCACCTGGTCGAGACGGCCGAGTCCGACGGTTGCCGGGTCGACCGCGCGCCGTTGCCGGACTCGCCGGGGTTCTTCGTCGCCCCCGCGTTGGTGGAGGTCACGTCGGACACCGTCTTGTGGAACGAGGAGATCTTCGGCCCGGTCTGCGCGGTGCGGCCCTACACCGACGAGGGCGCCGTGGTCGCCGAGGTGAACTCGTGGCGCACCGGATTGGGCGGGTACGTGATGTCGGCCGACGCCGAGCACGCGGCGCAACTGTCGGCGCGCCTGGCCATCGGCATCGTCGGGATCAACAACGGCGCACCCAACACGCCGGAGGTGCCTTTCGGCGGGATCGGCAACGCCGGGATCGGCCGCGAAGGTGGTCTGGTCGGCATGCTGGAGTTCACCGAGCAGCACACCGTCTCGTACGGGCGGTGAGCCGCTCAGGAACGTTGCGCTGAGGTCTCGCTCTCGCGCTGATCCTCGCTGTGCTCGGACTGGCGTTCTTGTTCGCGCTGAGCCCGGCGTTCGTGCTCGCGGTAGCTGTAGGCCGCTTGGCGGACCTTCGCTTCGCTGTCGAAGCTCGAGCCGAGCGCGCCGGCGATACCGGCAGCGGAGCTGGCCAGCCAGGCGATGTTCGCGTAGGTCCCGAATCCGACGCCCCCGCCGACGTAGGTGCTCAGGACCGCATCGTCCAGGATGAGCCACGCTGCGGCGAACAGCATGATCAACAGGGCGACGTACATGCACAGCATGCCGATGGCCAGCGTCAGCACGGTGGAGGCGTTGAACAGCCGGACTTCGTAGCGTTCGTGGGGAAGGTCGGCGCGTCTCGGGCTCTCCCACAAACCGTGGCGAATGATCAGCCAGCTCACCAGGACGGTCAGTGAGGACAGGGTGGCCAGACTCAACCGGACCGGGCCGAGCTGGTTACTGAGTTCCCACAGTGTGCTGCTGAGCAGATAGAAAGCGCTGAAAGCCAGCGAACCAGCTGTCGCGCCGGTGAGGCCGAAAGCCACCAGCCAGGGTTGATTGCTGCGGACCATCCCGACGAGCATGCGTTGCGTTCCACGCGACGCGGTGATGCGGAGGTCGATGTTCTCGGCGTCGTCCGGGGTGACCCGGTCGAAGCGGCCGCTCAACCAGCGCTGCGGCCGTCGGCGGCTCTTCATGCTGGGCTGGAAGTCGACGGAGACGTCGTGTCCCAAGAGCTCGGCGATCAGCTGGACGACGACGCGGGAAACCGGGCGCTGCAATCGCATCACACCGAAGGCCGGCAGTGACACCACCGCGGTACCACGGTCCATGCTGGCCTCGGCGACGACCGGGCGCCGCCCGCTGCGCATGGGTAGGTCGGTGATGCAGATCGTCAGGTCCCAGCCACGTTCGCGCAGCCGCTCCTGACCGACATCGAACATGGACGCGTGGC
>JAJYTA010000131.1 GCA_021793295.1 Actinomycetes bacterium | reverse complement strand
GGGGTCGATGCCGACCAGGCCGAGCCCTCGGTTCACCGCACCGTCAGGGGCGAACAGGAACCGCCAGATGTTGCCGTTCACGACTGAGGGCAAGGCCCACACGAAGATCATCAGCCCTTGCGTGAAGACCGCGTCGAGTGAGCGAACCGCCAGCAGATTCGCGAAGACGAACCCCAGGACCAGGTTGACCACGAGAATCAGCAGGCTGAACACGACCGTCACCCGCAGCGACTGCCAGAACTCCGGTCCAGTCAGCACCGGGCCGAAGTTCGCCAGGCCGACCCAGCCCCAGTCGCTCATCAAGTTGGCGGCCCCGACCTCGGTCAGCGCCATCTGGAACAGGTTGACGATCGGATAGATCGTGAATGCGGCGAGCAGGACCAGGGCCGGGACGACGAACATGGCCATCCGCGGCCCGCCGATTCCGGTCAGTGCGCGTCCACGCCCCGGTGCGCGGGAGAGGTTGTCAGCAGCCACCGTTCCCCCGTTCGAAAGCCGTCTGGACTCGCTCCAGACCCTGTTCAGCCGCTTCGGCAGGTGTCAGCGCGCCGGCGAGCATGTTGGAGAAGACGACGCCCAGATCCGTTTGGGCATCGAGCGTTCGCACGTTGTCCGGCCAAGGCCGCAGATTGGCTGGGTCGAGCTGGGTGACGAACGGGCCGGAAATCGGGTGCTCACCCACGCGGGGGTCCGCGCGCACATCATCGCGGGTCGGGATGGCCCCGATGAGCTCGAAGGTCGTCAGTTGACCCGCTTCGGACATGAAGGCCGTGTCGATGAACTCCCAGGCCAGATCTGGATGGTCCGCGAATGCGCCGACAGCGACCGACTCGCCGGCGAACGAGATGCCGCTGCCGTCGCGGCCGCCGGGCATGGGCGCGGTCCCGACCTCGAAATCCGGGTCGGCGGCCATCAGGTTGCGCAACTCCCAGCTGCCGCCTTCGACGAAGGCGGTGTCACCGGCGAGAAAACGCTGAAACGCGATGTTGACGCTGACCGTGGAGATGTCGGCCGGCATGGCTCCCTCGAGCCGCCAGGAGTTGATCATGTCCAGGACCTCGACGGTGCGCGGTGAGTCGAGGTTGCAGTAGTTCACGCCCTCGGGGAGCAGCCATTGCATGAGGGCCCACGTGCTCTGCAGGGTCGGATCCGCGCCGAGCGTGATGCCCTGGTATTTCCCGTCGTTCGCGATGACGTCGAGTGCAGCGTCCAGTTCGTCGATCGTCTCGGGCGCCTCGAGGCCGTACTCGTCGAGGATCGTGCGGTTGAACCACAGCCCCAGCACGTTGTAGCGCCACTGCAGCGCCAGCACCCGGCCGTCGTCGTCCCGCCACAATGCTTGGTCGGCGAGTTGGGCGACGTTGTCGGACTGCTCGACCTGCTCGGTGATGTCGGCGTAGGTCCCCCCGGCCGCCGTCAGTGAGAAGTCCGCTACCGGGTTGCCGACGATGACGTCCGGTCCCTCACCCTGAGCGGCGGCCGCGACGAGCTTGGGCCCGAAGCTGTTGATCGGAACGGCCACGAACTCGACTTCCACGTCGGGGTGGGTCTCGAGGAACTGATCTTTCAGCGCTACCAGGCTCGGATCCTCACCCATGTAGGACCACACCGTGAGCGCCTGCTTGCCGTCAGCGGCCTGAAAAGTCTTCGGCGTCACGACACAGCCGCTGAGAGCACACGCGGCCGCGGCGACCATCGCTGAAAAGCGCATCCCCTTTCGCATTGATCTCCCCTCCCCGGGACGATCACGTCCCGGCTGGTGATCGCCGACCCCAACCGCCTGCGGCGAATGTGATGCGGAGCACGCTAGGGGGTATTTATGTCGATTGTCAACGTAAAGTTGTTGGCGACCGACACAATAGTGTCGACCGCCCATCGAGGCGGCGGATACGCTGGCTGGACCGTGCCGGCGACGACCACGAAGGGGGCGAGGAGATGGACCGGGGGCATCGGGACGGCGAAGCACCCAGTTCACAGTCGCGGCTGCGCACGGCCCGATCCGGTGCTCTACTGAACCTCATCCGCCGCGGTCAGGCCCGAACCACCAGCGAGCTCGCGGCGCAGATGGGGTGGGCTCGATCGACCGTGGCCGAACGAGTCGACCGACTGACCAAAGCTGGACTGGTCAAACCCACCACACCGGTCACGAACGGCCGTGGGCGGCCGGCCACGGTGTTGGAGTTCAACGGGGACGGTGGCGCCGTCCTGGCGGTCCAGGTCGGTGTGTCCGGCACTCGCGTGGCGGTGACGAACCTCGACGCCCAGGTCCGGTGGAGCCGGGTACTCGATCTGGGCATCGTGTCGCCACCGGACCGCGTCGTCACCGCGATACATGACGAGCTGGTCCGCGCCTGCGACGAGATCGGCGTCGACCCCGCGACGGTGTACGGCATCGGCATCGGTCTGCCCGGCAAGGTCGAACTGGCCACCGCGGCGCCGGCCGGACCCGAACCCAACTCGTCCTGGCTGGACTACCCGATCGCCCGTCGCCTCTCGGCCGCCTTCGGCGTCCCCGCCTACGTCGACCAGGACGTGAACCTGCTCGCCCTCGGTGAGCAACGGACCTTCTGGCCCGATGCCGACGTGTTCGTGTGCGTGAAGGTCGGCACCGTCATCGGTTGTGGTCTCGTCATCAACGGTTCGGTCGTGCGCGGTGCCGCGGGTCTGGCCGGCGAGATCGGGCACACCCACGTCCCCGGGCGGGACGACCGCTGCGCCTGCGGCAACCGCGGTTGCCTGAACGTCGTGGCCGGTGGAGGGGCGCTGGCTGCGACCCTGAGCGCGGCCGGGCACGACGCACCCAGTGCTCGCGATGTGGCCAGGCTCGCCCGCGAAGGCGTCGTCGAGGCAGCCCAAGCCGTGCGCGCCGCTGGGCGAGACGTCGGGACGGCGCTGGCCAGCGTCATCAACCTGCTCAACCCTGAGGTGATCACCGTCTGGGGTTACCTCGCCGACGCCGAAGACCATTTGTTCACCGGCATCCGCGAGAGCATCTACCACCGAGCGGTGCCGGCGGCGACCAGCCGCCTGCGCGTGGAACGGGCCCGATTCGGCGACGAAGCCGGTATCCATGGTGCGGCGATGGCAGTCATCGAGGAAGTTCTCGAGCCCGAGACGGTCGACGACTTCCTCACCGGTCAGGCCGCCGCGACGACCCGTACGACCTGACTCGGCGCGCCCGCACCCCACCGGAGCGGACAATGCCGATGCCCAGAGCCCGGGGTCTGGTCTAGGCTCGCCCTCGTGCCGCATGAGATCGATCCCGCGTTCCTGGCCCTACCGATGCGTTCGCTGGCCGACGCCGCACTGCAGCGAGCTGCCGACCTGGGCGCCGAACACGCCGACTTCCGGTTCGAGCGGATCCGCACCCAGGACCTGTCATTTCGCGACGGCAAGCTCGAGGGCAGCCGCGACGGCGAGGACGTCGGCTTCGCCGTCCGCGTCCTGCATCAAGGCACCTGGGGCTTCGCCGCGGCCGTCGACCTGACGCCGGACGAGGCCGTCAAAGCCGCCGAGCAGGCGGTCGATCTGGCCAAGGTGTCACGAGAGCTGAGTCCGACTCGGGTCGAGCTGGCCGCCGAGCCGGTGTACCCCGATGTCACCTGGGTGTCGGCCTACGAGATCAGCCCGTTCGACGTGCCCGACACCGAGAAGATCGACCGGATGGTCGGGAATTCGGTGCGGGTCCTCGCCCAAGACGACGTCGACCACGTCACCGCATCGTTGCAGCAGGTCCAAGAGAACAAGTTCTACGCCGACAGCCACGGCACCGTCACCACCCAGCAACGGGTGCGCATCCATCCGCAGTTCGAGGCGCTGAAGGTCGACGCCGACAGCGGCCGGTTCGAGACCATGGCCACGCTCGCAGCGCCGGCCGGTCGGGGCTGGGAGTACGCGACCGGCGCCGACGGCGTCGTCGACTGGGGCGCCGCGCTCGACGAGCTGGGCCCGCTGCTGGCGGAGAAGTTCGCTGCTCCCAGCGTCCGCGGCGGGCATTACGACCTCGTCATCGACCCGACCAACCTCTGGCTGACCATCCACGAGTCCATCGGGCACGCGACCGAGCTCGACCGCGCCCTGGGCTACGAGGCGAACTACGCCGGCACCTCGTTCGCGACTCTCGACCAGCTGTGGACCTTGCGCTACGGCACACCGATCATGCACGTCACCGGCGATCGCACCACCCCTCACGGGCTGTCGACCATCGGCTACGACGACGAGGGCGTCAAGGCGCAGAAGTGGGACATCATCAGCAGCGGCACCCTGGTCGGCTACCAGCTCGACCGCGCGATGGCCGCCGCGAACGCCAGTGCGCTGGGCACCAGCAGGTCGAACGGGTGTGCCTTCGCCGACTCCCCCGGGCACGTCCCGGTCCAGCGGATGGCGAACGTCTCGCTGCAGCCGTCCGACGGCGGCCCGTCCACGGACGAGTTGATCTCGCAGGTCGATGACGGCATCTACATCGTCGGCGACAAATCCTGGTCGATCGACATGCAGCGCTACAACTTCCAATTCACCGGCCAGCGGTTCTATCGCATCCGCGGCGGCGAGTTGGACGGGCAGGTACGCGATGTCGCCTACCAAGCCACCACCACCGACTTCTGGGGGTCCATGGCCGCGGTCGGTGGACCGCAGACCTACGTCCTGGGCGGAGCGTTCAACTGTGGCAAGGCGCAGCCTGGACAGATCGCGCCGGTCTCGCATGGCTGCCCGTCCGCGCTCTTCCGCAACATCCGTGTCCTCAACACTGCAGAAGAAGGCGGGCAGTGAGCATGCCGACGACCCGTACGACCCCGCAGGACATCGTCGAGCGCTGCCTCGAGCTGTCGAAGGCCGACGGCATGATCGTGCTCGTCGACGACGTGTCGACGGCGAATCTGCGCTGGGCCAACAACGCCTTGACGACCAACGGCATGACCACCGCCCGCAACGTCACCGTCGTGGCGACCCTCGCCGGTAGCACCGGCACCTCCTCCGGTGTCGTGGCCCGCAGCGCCGTGACCAGAGAGGCACTGGAAACCGTCGTACGCGCGGCTGAGCAAGCCGCTCGCGACAACGGGCCGGCCGACGACGCCAACCCCCTCGTCGAGGGTGCGGCCGCCGCTGACTGGTCCGATCCGCCCGGGGTGACGACGCCCGGAGTGTTCGGCGAGATCGCGCATGACCTCGGCGACGCGTTCGGTCGTGCCGACGACGAGCGCCGGCTCCTGTACGGCTACGTCGAGCACGCCGTGCGTACGACGTATCTGGGCTCGTCCACCGGCCTGCGCGTGCGCCACGAACAACCGTCCGGGCACATCGGTGTCACCGGCAAGTCCAGTGACCGCACCCGCTCGGCCTGGGTCGGCCGGGCGTCGCGAGACATGTCCGACGTCGACGTGGCCGCCTTGGACGCCGAACTGACCACCCGGCTGGACTGGGCCAAGCGCAGCATCGAGTTGCCCGCGGGCCGCTACGACACCATCCTGCCGCCCACGGCCGTCGCCGACTTGATGATCTACGCCTACTGGACGATGAGTGCGCGCGACGCTCATGAAGGCCGCACGGTCTACGGCCGCCCGGGCCACGGGACCCGCGTCGGCGAACAACTCTCATCTCGGCCGATCTGGTTGTGGTCCGATCCGGCCGCCCCGGGGCTGGAATGCGCTCCCGTCGTCATGGCCCACGCATCGTCGAGTGAATCCAGCGTTTTCGACAACGGCCTGCCGGTCCGGCGTACCGACTGGATCGCCGACGGTGAGCTGAAGGCGCTGTTGACCACCCGGCACTCGGCGGCCCTGACCGGCCTGGAGACCACGCCGGTCGTGGACAACCTGGGACTCACGGTGCAACGAGCGCGCGGGGGCATCGACGACCTCGTCGCCGACGTCGACCGCGGCCTCCTGCTGACCTGCCTGTGGTACATCCGCGCCGTCGACCCGCAGAACCTGCTGTTGACCGGGCTCACCCGCGACGGCGTCTACCTGGTGGAAAACGGCGAGGTCGTCGGCGCGGTGAACAACTTCCGGTTCAACGAGAGCCCGATCTCCGTGCTCGACCGCTTCTCGAAAGCCGGCGCGACGGTTCCGGCGTTCAGCCGTGAGTGGGGCGACTACTTCCCCCGTACGGCGATGCCGACCCTGCGCGTTCCCGATTTCAACATGTCCTCGGTGTCGCAAGCCTCCTGAGTGATCGTTGGCGCGCACTGGCTGCCAGGGCCACCACATCGCGCCAACGATCACCGCGGCGGTGGTTGGTGGCCGAGTCGCGTCGGCTTCAGGCCGGACGTGTGGACCTGTGGGTCGACTCGGCGCTGGCTCGACGCCGGCGCCGTCGGTGCCGCCTCGATCACCGGCTGGGGCTCGCCGGCCTCGACCATCCGGGCGACCAACCGTGTTCGCAGATCGTCGGCAACCGCCCGGTGCGGGGCGGAACCGGCCAGGTTCACCAGCTCGTGTGGGTCGTTGGCCAAGTCGTACAGCGCGGTCTCGACGTAACGGCCGGCGGCGGCGTCGTCCCATGGATGCGCATCGGGTGCGGCGACGTAGTACTTCCACCGGCTGGTGCGGATCCCGCGGCCGACTTCGGATTCGCTCACCTGGATGAAGACCTCGCCGGGCCACGCGGCGTCCGGATCGCGTACCAGCGGCAGGAACGACCGGCCCTGCATCTGTGCGGGGACTTCGATGCCGGCGGCGTCGAGCAGGGTCGGCGGCACGTCGATGGTGCTGACCGGACGGTCGATGAGTCGGCCCCCGTCGAAGCCGGGGCCGCGCAACGCCATCGGCACCCGGATCGAGGCATCGTGGCACGACCGCTTGTACTCGTCGTTGCGCGTCTTGAAGTGACATCCGTGATCCGAGGTCAACGCCACGATGGTGTCGTCGGCGATGTCGAGGCTGCGCAAGGCGTCCAGCAACCGGCCCAGGCCCTCGTCCACCCGGCGGATCTGGCCGCAGTAACCACCCAGATGCTGGTGTGCGGTACCGCCGTGCGCTGACAACGCCGCCAGGTCCGGCGGCATCCACCGGCCCTGGTAGTGCTGTTCGTACCCCTCCGGCGCGGGATAGGCGTCGATCTCGTTCTGATGGTGCGGCTCGATGACGGACAGGAACAGGAAGAACGGACGCCGGCCCGCGCCGCCGACGTCGCTGTGATCGCCGACGAACCGGATGGCAGCGTCGAACAACGCATCCGACCGGTAACCCGGGAGCAGGACCGGCGACTCGTTCTCGTCGAAGACGATCGTCTTGTACGCGTCGGAGGTGAATTCCAGGACGTTGGCGCCCAGCCACCTGTCGTAGCCACCCTGTTGCGAACGCGGTACGGGCTCGGCCTCGGCCAGGTGCCACTTGCCGATGTACCCGGTGCTGTAGCCCGCGTCGCCGAAGTGATGCGCCAAGGTGCGGGCGTGGGCCGGCAGCGCGATCGCATTGCGGTACACACCGTTCTCGGTGCCGTATTGGCCGGTCTGGATCGACGCTCGCGCCGGCGCACACACCGGGTTCGGGGTGAATGCCTGCGCGACGTGGGTACCCGAGCGCGCCATCCGGTCGAACTCCGGTGTCAACCCCAGCGGGTTGCCGTGCACGCCGGTGGTGTCCCAGCGTTGCTGGTCGGTGAACACGACGATGACGTTGGGCTGATCAGCCGGCTCCACGGCCATACGGGTCCTCCCCCAGGTACTGCGATGAGGTCACTTGAGTCCGCTCAGGGTGATGCCGCGGACGAAATAGCGTTGACTGAACAGGAACAACAACACCGTCGGCACGAACAGGATCACCGACCCGGCCGCCGTCAGGTGCCACAGGGTGAAGTATTCCTGGTTGAACAAGGTGAGCCCGACGGGGATGGTTCGCATCTGCTCGGTCGTGGTCGCGATCAACGGCCACAGGAACTCGTTCCACTGGAACACGAACGTGAACAGGCCGAGAACGGCTAGCGCGGGTTTGACTTGCGGCAAGATGACGCGGGCGTAGATCCGCAATTCCGATGCGCCGTCGATGCGCGCGGCCTGGATGAGGTCGTCCGGAATCGGCTGAATGAATTGACGCATCAAGAAGATGCCGAACGCGTCCATCAAGAACGGCACGATCAGCGCCTGATAGCTGTTCAGCCAGCCCAGATTGGACATCATCACGTACAGCGGGATCATCCGCACGAACAGCGGCATCATCAACGTCGCCAGCAATGCCATGAACAGCGTGTTCCGCAGCGGGAACCGGAACTTCGCGAACACATAGCCGACCAGCGGATCGAAGATCAGGTGCGCCAGGGTGATCCCACCGGCGACCACCAGGCTGTTGACGATGAAGTGACCGAACGGGGCGCGTTCGAACAGCTCGGTGTAATTGCCGAACTGCGGGGTCTGCGGCCACAGCACCGGGTCGGCCGACAACGTCTCGGCCTCGGTCTGCAGCGACAAGGCGCCCATGTACAGCAGCGGCACCACGGTCACCGCACTGACCACGATCAGGACGACATAGCTGCCGATCTTTCCGGCCCGAGTCGGTTCGTCGCGCATCAGTACTGCACCTCGTTTCGCCGGCCGACGCGCAACTGGATCACCGTGAAGATGACGATCACGATGAACAACAGGAACGACAACGCCGAGGCGTAGCCGAAGTCGCGGGATGTGAACGCGACATTGAACACGTGGAAGATGTACAGATCGGTCTCATTGGCCGGCCCACCGCCGGTGATGATGTAGGCCTGCCCGAACGCTTGCAAACCACTGATGACGGCCATGACCGACACGAACAGGGTGGTCGGCGTCAGCAACGGGAGCGTGATTCGCCAGAACCGCTGCCACGGCCCCGCCCCGTCCACCGTCGCGGCCTCGTGGTACTCCATCGGGATGCCCTGCAACCCGGCCAGGAACAGCACCATCGTGTAGCCGACGGTCATCCACAACGTCACCGCGATGATGGTCGCCAGCGGGTGCGTGTTCAGCCATGACTGGGTCGGCAGCCCCAGGTCGATCAGCACGCGGTTCAGAATGCCCAATTGAGGGTCGAGGATGTTGCGCCACAGCAATCCGACGATCGCCACCGACGTCAAGTACGGCACCAGCAACGCGGCCCGGAACATCACCCGCCCCCGCAAGCGCTGATTGAGCAGCAGCGCCAGTGCGAGGCCGATGACGATGGCGCCGATGGTCGTTCCCGCGCCGAAGATGACGGTGATGACGAACGAGTTCTGCACACCTTCGTCACCGAAAGCCCGCGTGTAATTCTCCAGTCCCGCGAATTGATCCGCCTGCGGCCCGGTGTACAGCGAATTCGAGATGATGTTCGCGATCGGCAGGTAGAACATCAGCGCGAAGAACGCGAACGCCGGAATCAGGAAGGCGTATGCCGTGAGCACGTACCGCCGGTTCAGCGACGGCGCGAACAGGGCGGCCAGTCGCCCGCGACGAGCACGGCGCGGCGGCCCGGGTGTCAATCGCCGCATAGGCTACCCCGCCAGCGCCTTCTCGCCAGCGGTCAAGAACGCGTCCAGCGCCTCGGTCGCCGGGGCGTTGTTCATGACGACGTCCTGGTACAGGGTCTTGTACAGCTCCACGATCTCGCCACTCTTCCCAGTCAGCTGCAGCGGCTCGGTGAAGTCGATGGCGTAGTCGAAGCCTTCGGCGAAGGCCGCGTAGCGCTCGTCGTCCTGCACCACCGGTTCCTCTCGCCACGACTGACGCGGCATCAGCATGCCGACTTCTTCGGTGGTCGCTGTCTCGACTTCCAGCGCGGTGATCCGCTTGATGAAGTCCCACGCCAGGTCCGGGTGTTTCGACTTGGCCGGCACGAACATGCTCGAGCCGGCCTGAATCGTGGCTTGCTCGACCTGCTTCAGCGCAGGCACGACGCCGTACTCGAGGTCCGGGCTGGTCTCCTCGATCGGCAACAGGTCCCACGGACCGGTCAGGATCATCGCTGCCCGCCCGGCCGAGAACAGCTTCTGTGGCCCGGAGTAGTCAGTGCCGGGCGTGGGCACCGGCGCGACCTGGTGCTTGTGCACCAGGTCCGCCTGGAACTGCAATGCTTCGGCAGCCTTGTCGTGCGGCGTCAACAGCTCCTTCGTGTCGGGGTCGTAGAAGCGCACACCGTTCTGCAACAGCCACGGCCAGCTGTAACTGTGGTCCTGGTTGAGCGCGACCCCGTACACACCGTCGCCGGTCAGCTTGGTGGCTGCGTCGAGAAACTCGTCCCACGTCGTCGGCACCTCCAGGCCGGCGTCGTCGAACATCGTCCGGTTGTGGAACAGCATCGTGCACGTCAGATGCAGCTGAATGCCGTACACCTCGCCGTTGTAGGAGTTGCGCGAGATGGTGCGCGGGTGCCAATCGTCCGGGAAGCCCATCTCGGCGCCGTCGCGGTCGACGTACTTCTGCAACGACATGACGTCGCCGGAGATCGCGAACTCCTGCGTCCAGAGGCTGTCTTCGCACAAGTCCGGAGCGTTTCCCGACGCGAAGTCCGACAGCAGCCGAGTCCGCAGGTCCGGCCACTGGAACTTCTGGAAGTTGACGGTGATGCCGTGGGCCTCCTCGAACTCCGCGATCACCTTCTCGTAGGTCGGGTAGGCATGCCCGGCGTTCCAATAGATGGTGAACTGCTCACCGGATCCGCCGTCACCCCCGGAGCTTCCTTCGGTGTCCTCCTGTGGCGCGCCAGCGCAGCCGCTCAGCCACGGCGCTGCCAGGCCAGCCAGGGCACCGGTCCCGCTCCAGCGCAGGATGTCACGGCGAGAGGGAGAGGGAGTAGCCATGATGGTGCTCCTTTCACGTCGGGGGCGAGCCGGTCGCGATCTATGTCGAGGCACGGCGGTTGTAGATCCAGGGTTCGGTGACCTCATGGCCCTTCGAGGGGACGCCGGCTGCGATGCGGTCGAAGAGCAGGCGAGCCACTTCGGTGAAATCGTCTGCGGCCGGTGGGCCGACCGTGCTCAGAGTCGGTTGCGTGATCAAGCTCTCCGGCAGGTTGCCGCAGCCGAGGATGGCGACGTCGTCGGGCACGGTCAACGAAGCGTCGCGGGCCGCCCAGATGGCGCTGATGGCGCCGCGCCCGGATGCGGCGAAAATGGCATCGGGTCGGTCGGGAGCGTTGAGCAGCGCTGTGGCGGCGTGGTAAGCCGCCACTCGGTCGTCGGCGCCGCTGACGATGATGTCGTCGTCTCGGGACATGCCGTGACGTTCGAGTGCCGCCAGGTAGGCAGCCAGGCGCTCCGACGACAGCGGCGAGTCGCTGAACTCGTGCTCGTGGCCCATGTAGGCGATCCGGCGGCGGCCGGACCCCACCAGGTGGTCCAGCGCTTCGGCACATGCCGCTGTCTCGGGGGCGCGCACGACGTCGAACCCGTCCGGCACCGCGGTGTTACTCATGACGACCATGGGCAGGCCGCTGCGGGCCAACCCACCGAGCGAGTTCTCCGTGAGGTAGGGAACGTCGGGAGCGATGATCACCCCGTCGGCGATGCGCTGGTGCAACAGGCCGACAGTCTTCTCGGCCCGGTCCGGCGAGTCGACGACGACGGTGATGACGCCGTAGCCGGCCTCGTCCGCGCGCACATGCACGTCCGCGGCCAGTTGGTCGTAGGCCGGGACCCCGATCGAACCGACGACCAGGCACACCTGCTCGGTCCGGCGACGCCGCAGACTGCGCGCGGAGCGGTTCGGCGCGTACGCCAGTTGACGCGCCGCCTCGAGCACGCGGTCGCGTGTCTCGGCTGGGATCCGCCGGTCGGTACGCCCGTTCATGACGTATGACACCGTCGCCACCGACACACCGGCCAAGGCAGCCACGTCCCGCGACGTCGGCTGCTTCGCGCGGGTCATGCTTATACGTTTAACCGTTGAGCGCGCCATGTCAAGAGGTTGCGCCCGATCACCCGTTGAGCTGCGCCAGGCTCAGAAACTGCCTCGAGAATTCATCGAGGTTGCCGGACTCGCCGGTGGGTCCACCTCACCTCGCCTTGCGGTAAGGCAGGACGACGATGCGCTCCGCGTCGCGGTCGAGCCAACGGTGACTGATGGACGACAGCGCCAAGGCCTCGGCCATCGACGCGTACCCCAGCATCGCATCGCGCTGGCTGACCAGCTTCGCCGCGACCTTGGGCGGCC
>JAJYTA010000130.1 GCA_021793295.1 Actinomycetes bacterium | reverse complement strand
GCCGCGGCGAGTGAGCAGCCGTTCGCTGGTCACGGTGTAGGTGGTGGTCAGCCACGTCAGGAACGGCCAGACGACCCAGCAGACGAACACGACCACGCCGACGATCAGGATCGCCCAGCGTCCGACGGTGCCGATGGTCTCGTCGGCCGGCAGCGCCCTCAGCCCGAAGCCGATCCCCACGGCGAGCAGCAGCAACACCAAGACCGGCAGCAGCAGCGCCTTGACGTGCGTGCGCAGATGGAAGATGACCTGCTCGTCGTCACTGAGGTGCTTCTCGGAAAAGCCCATGGTCAGCATCCTGACACGGGTGGGCCCTGGTGTCGGGCATCTCGCCGGGGCCGCAGGTGGACGATATCGCCGGCGCCGACCGCGGTCGTGGTCTGGCCGGTGTCGATGACCAGGCGTCCGGCGTCGTCGATGGAGACGGCCTGGCCGACGACCTCGCCGCCGTTGGGCAACTCGGCTCGCACGTGCCGCCCGAGCGTGTCGCAGCTTCGCTTGTACGCCGCCGCGAGGAAGCCCGAGGGATCGCCCTGCGCCTGTCGCCAGGCGTCGTACCGGCGGCTGAGCCGTTCGCCGAACTCGGCGACGACGACGTCACGCGGCACCGCCCGGCCGACGGCCAGCTGAAGCGACGTGGCGCCCGGCTCCAGCGCGTCGTGGTCCTGGGTGAGGTTGATGCCCACCCCGACGACGGCGGCCGGCCCGGCCTCAGCGCCGTCGTCGCCGTCGACCCGCTCCACCAGGATGCCGGCGAGTTTTCGCCCGGAGACCAGCACGTCGTTCGGCCACTTGAGGACCGCACGCGCCCCGGCAGCGCCCTCGAGCGCCTCGACCGCGGCGACGCCCACCAGCAGCGGCAGCCACGGCCAACGCTCCAGCGGCACGCCCGTCGGCCGGAGCAGGAACGACATGGCCACGGCCTGACCGGCCGGCGTGTCCCAGGTGCGGTCCAGCCGCCCTCGACCGGTCTGTTGATGATCGGCGACCAGGACCAGGCCTTCGGCGGCACCCGCACGCGCTGCTGCCGTGACGTCAGCGTTGGTCGACCCGGTGCTCGCGACCCGCCGTATCGTCCACATCGCTTTCTCCTCGATGCTCGACCAAGGTCTCAGCCGGTGTTCTGTAGCCCGGCTGCAACCCCGTTGACACTGATCAACAGCAAGCGCCGGGTTGCGGCCTCATCGGGAGAGCCGGGTTCGAGCTCGGATTCGCGCAGCGCGCCCAACGCACGGACCTGCAGGTAGGACAGTGCGTCGACGTAGGGATTGCGCAGCGCGACGGCTCGGCCGAGCACCTTGCGGTCCTCGAGCAGTCGGCTGTGCCCGGTGACGGCGAGCACCCAGCGGGTGGTGCGGTCGTGCTCGTCCAGAATGCGCTCGGTGAGGTCCGGCCGATGGCCCAGCGCCAGGTAGCGCGCGGCGATGCGGCGGTCGGACTTCGCCAGCGACATCTCGACGTTTTCCAACATGACCGTGAACAACGGCCATTCGCGGTAGGCCCGGCGCAACCGGTCGAGATCGTCGACCGCTTCGAGCGCGGACCCGAGGCCGTACCAGCCCGGCAACGTCACCCGGGTCTGCGACCACGAGAAGACCCAGGGGATGGCCCGGAGGTCCTCCAACGACGACACGCTGAGCCCACGGCGGGCCGGGCGCGAACCCAGCGGTAGCGCGCCCACGGCCTCCAGCGGGGTGACGCGCGCGAACCAGGCCGCGAAGTCTTCGCTGTGCACGAGCGCGTGGTAGGCCTCGCGCGCGGTTTCGTCGAGGCGTTGCGCGACGTCGGCGAACTCCACGGCCGCGGCACTGGCGCGGTCTTCGACCTCGGGGGTGGAAGCGAGCAGCACCGCCGAGGTGACCTGTTCGATGTGCCGGCGAGCGATGGCTTGGTCGCCGTAGCGGGCGAAGATGACCTCGCCTTGTTCGGTCAGTTTGAACCGGCCGTCCACCGAGCCCGGCGCCTGGGCGAGCACGGCGCGGTTGGCCGGCCCGCCGCCGCGGCCCAGCGCGCCTCCGCGCCCGTGGAACATCGTCAAGGTGATGTCGTTGTCGGCGGCCCACGTGGTCAACCGGGCCTGGGCGGCGTAGAGCGCCAGCGTCGCCGACACCGGGCCGACGTCTTTGGCCGAGTCGGAGTAGCCGAGCATGACTTCCATCCGCCGCCCGGTCTCCTCCAGGCGCTCACGGCACTCGGGCAGCTTGAGGACCTCGTCGAGCACGTCGACACAGGCTTCGAGGTCTGCGCCGGTCTCGAACAGCGGGACGACGTCGAGCTCCATCGGGCGACCGTCCACCGCCGTACGAGCCAGCTCGTACACGGCCGCGACGTCGGCTGCGGACTGCGTGAACGACACGACGTAACGACGGCAGGCATCCGGGCCGAACCGAGACTGGATCTGGGCCATCGTCCGGAACGTCGCCAGCACTTCCTCAGTGGCCTCGGAATACTCCGGCGACGGGTCGTGCTGCCCGGCGCTGGTGATCTCGTCCAGAGCCTTGCGGTGCACCGCGCTGTGCTGGCGGACCTCGAGCTCGGCCAGATGAAAGCCGAACGATTCCACCTGCCACACCAGGCCTTGCAGGTCGCCGTAGGCCTGCCGGGCGGCTCCGGCCTCCGCCAGGCTGTCCTGCACCGTGCGCAGGTCACGCAACAGCTCTGCCGCTGAGCCGTAGGCCAGATCGGCATCGCGGCGGCGAGTGGCGCTCACCCTGGCCGCGGCGAACAGGACCGCGATGCGATGCGGCTCGTTCGGGGACCGCGCCGCGATCTCGGCATACAGCTCGGGTTGGGCGGCCTCGGCGTCGTCGAGGATGCGGCGAAGCTCCGTGGACGGCGGTGTGGTGCCGGCGTCGAGCGTCAAGGACTGCCCGACCTGCGTGGCCGCGTTCTCGAGCGCAGCGAGGACGTGGTCGGACTGAATCGCCATGGCCTGGCGGGTGATGGCGGCCGTCACATGCGGGTTGCCGTCCCGGTCGCCACCGATCCACGAGCCGAGCCGGACGAACGCGGGCACGCGCGGAGCGCGCACCGGCGGTGTCTCAGCGAACCCGCCCGACGCGGGGCCGGCATCTGCCGAGCCGGCGTCGGTGCTGCTCAAAGCCATTTCGGTGCGCCGGTAGACCTGCGGGACCACATGGAAGAGCACGTCGTCGAAGGCCGACATCGCGGTGCGGACCTCGTCCAGCGGGCCTGGCCGTTCGGCGCGCAACGGCGCGGTCCGCCACAAGATGTCGATCTGCTCCAGCAGCATCCGCTGCGTCTCGGCATCCTCGGACGCGCCGAGTCGCGGGTCGTCGCGGCGCTCGAGCAGGGCGGCTACCCGGCGGATCGCGGTGACGATGGCCCGCCGCCGTGCCTCGGTCGGATGGGCAGTGAGCACTGGCCGGAACTCGAGCCCGTTCAGCAGGTGTTCGGCCCGCCCCGGCCCGGCCAGCCGCGCGACGTCACGCAGCGCCTTGGCCACGGTGCCGGCCAGCGGCTGATCAGGCTTGTCACCGGCGCGCAGGGACCGCACCCGGTGGTACTCCTCAGCGGCGTTGACCAGGTGGAAGTAGACGGTGAACGCCCGCGCGACCTCCTCGGCTCGCTCCAGCGACCACGACGCCACCAGGTTTTCTGCCTGGACTGCGGCGTCGTCGGCCACCGTCTGGTCTTCGTGGTGCGAGGCGATGGTCAGCTCCCGCAACCGTTCGACGTCGGCCAGCAGCCCCGGTCCGCCGTACTCACGCAACACGGCGCCCAGAGCGTCGCCGAGCTGACGGACGTCGGCGCGCAACCGCTCGGGCATTTCGAAGCGGGCGGCCTCGCGGGAACCGGTCGCAGGAGAACGCATGCGCTCAGGGTAATAACCCCTACGCCGGCCCGAAGCGGCACACCACTCTGCGAGACCGTGGTTTCGCGCCGCGGATGTCGCCGCGTCGCCGGACCGGCACGTGTGCTCTAGCCTGCTAAACGTTCAGCCGACGAAGGGACGAGATGAGCACCAGCCAGGAGGGTCCGGACATCCGCACCACCGCGGGCAAGCTCGCCGACCTGCGCCAGCGTAGCGACGAGGCCCTGCACGCGGGCTCGGCCCGAGCGGTCGAGAAGCAGCACGCGCGCGGCAAGAAGACCGCCCGCGAGCGCATCGACATGCTGGTGGACCAGGGATCCTTCGTCGAGTTCGACGAGCTGGCCCGGCACCGCTCCACGGCGTTCGGCATGGACGCGAACCGCCCCTACGGCGACGGCGTCATCACCGGCTTCGCCACCGTCGACGGCCGCCAGGTCGCCGTGTTCAGCCAGGACTTCACCGTCTTCGGTGGCAGCCTCGGCGAGGTGTACGGCACGAAGATCGTGAAGGTCATGGAGTTCGCGCTGAAGACCGGCTGCCCCCTGATCGGCATCAACGAAGGCAGCGGCGCGCGGATCCAGGAAGGCGTCGTGTCGCTGGGCTTGTACGGCGAGATCTTCCGCGCCAACACCCTGGCCTCCGGTGTCATCCCGCAGATCTCGCTGATCATGGGCGCGGCGGCCGGCGGGCATGTCTACTCACCGGCTCTCACCGACTTCACCATCATGGTCGACCAGACCTCGCAGATGTTCATCACCGGCCCGGACGTGATCAAGACCGTCACCGGCGAGGACGTCACGATGGAGGAGCTGGGCGGCGCGCACACGCACAACACCCGCAGCGGCAATGCCCACTACATGGCCTCCGACGAGGAGGACGCCATCGACTACGTCAAGGCGCTGCTGTCCTATCTGCCGCAGAACTACCTCGACCCCACACCCGCGTTCGACGACACCGCCGCGCGACCGGACCTCACCGCCGACGATCTCGCCCTGGACACCCTCGTCCCGGACAGCGACAACCAGCCTTACGACATGCACCGGGTGATCGAGGCCGTCGTCGACAAGGCCGGCGACGCAGCCGATTTCCTGGAAGTCCAGCCTTTGTTCGCCACCAACATGATCATCGGGTTCGGCCGGGTCGACGGGCGCGCCGTGGGCATCGTCGCCAACCAGCCGATGCACTTGGCGGGCACGCTGGACATCGATGCGTCGGAGAAGGCCGCGCGCTTCGTCCGGACCTGCGACGCCTTCAACATCCCGATCCTGACCTTCGTGGACGTGCCCGGGTTCCTGCCGGGCACCGACCAGGAACTCAGCGGCATCATCCGGCGCGGAGCGAAGCTGATCTTCGCCTACGCCGAGGCGACCGTGCCGTTGGTGACGATCATCACGCGTAAGGCCTACGGCGGCGCCTACGACGTCATGGGCTCCAAACATCTCGGCGCCGACATCAATCTCGCCTGGCCGACCGCCCAGATCGCGGTCATGGGTGCCCAGGGCGCAGTGAACATCCTGTACCGGCGCGACATCGCCGAGGCGGCCGACCCGGAGGCCCGCCGGGCCGAACTGGTCACCGAGTACGAGGACACCTTCGCCAACCCGTACACCGCGGCCGAACGCGGCTACGTCGACGCCGTCATCATCCCGTCGCGCACCCGGCTGTCGATCACGCAGGCGCTGCGCGCGCTGCAGACCAAACGCGAGACCCTGCCGCCGAAGAAGCACGGCAACATCCCGCTGTAGGCCCGCCACGGTCGGCCGGCACTACGATGGCCGGCATGAGCGACGACGCCGAGCCGGTCCTGCGGGTGGTGCGGGGCAACCCGACGCAGGCCGAGCTCGCCGTGTTGGTGACCGTGCTCTGGGCCCGCGCCGGTGGCGACGCAGGCAATGCCGGGGGCGCGGTCCCACCGCGCCCGTCGTCCTGGGCGGCCTATTGGAACCAGCGGCGCGCTCCGCTGTCCCCGGGTGTCGATGCCTGGCGCGCCAGCGCACTGCGTCGCTGACGGCGTGCCTGTGGCTCTTCCACAGCGGCGCGGCACCGCTCACCACTCGCGCGTCATACGCTCCAGCACTGCCCAGGTCCGCGGATCCTCCCCGCCGAGGCGCCACAAGAAGATGCCTCCGACGTCGTAATCGTGCGCGACCTCCAGCTTCGCGGCCAGACTCGGCGCGTCCTCGAACCACACCTCGTGCTCGAGGCCGTCGGCGTCGGTGTAGGCGAACCACGGCACCTGGGCGTCGGCGTTCCAGTGCACCTTGCTCCCGGTGTTCTCCGCGAGCTGCTCGGCCTCGGTGAACATCAGGTCTTTGGCCTGAGCGCCGGAACCCCAGTCGTAGGCGTGCCCAGGCAGGCCCAAGACGACCCGCTCGGGCGGGACCTGGCGCACCACGAACGCCAGGACGTCGTCCACCCAGTCCGTCGGCGCGATGGGGCCGGGTTCGGAACCCTGCCAGGCGAAGTCGTAGGCCATCACCCGGACCTCGTCCGCGGACTTGCCCAGCCGCTTGTACAGCCGGGCGAGCTCGGGCCGGCTCTCCGCCGTTCCGGCCGGGACGGCAACGGTCAACTTGCGGTCCTGTTCATGCAGCGCTGCCGCCAGCTCCGCGACGAAGCCACAAAACTCGTCGTGGTCGACGACGTCGAGGGCCTCGTAGTCGAGGTCGATGCCGTCCCACTCGTGCGTGACGACCTCGTCGACCACAGCCTCGACGTGAGCTCGGCGCAGCCGTGGTTCGTGCACGATCCGGCTCACCAGGTCCGCATCCCACTCGCCGTCGCGGAAGTTGCTGATCGACGGGATGACGCTCAGCCCGGCGGCGCGGGCCTGCTTGATCACCGTGGCCGATCCTTCCGTCTCGGAGCTGCGCACCAGCTCCCCGTTGTCTGTCGGCGTGTACCAGACCGGGCTGACGGAATCGAGCACATCCGACGCCGCGGCCATGGCGTCGATCCCACGCTCGTTGTCCCACGGCACCAGGTAGGCACCGGCGGTGAACTCGTGCTCAGGTTCGGTCACCCGGTTCGCCAGTGGCGGCCCGACCCACGCCACCAGCAACATCGCCGCACCGCCGGCCACGACGAGCCGACCAGCCAAGCGCGATGTCCTTCGCTCCCGCGCCGGCGTGGGACCAGTTCCGGCGGGCGTGGCGCCGGATGTGCGGACCCTTCGACGGCCCCGAGCCGCCCGGCGGCTGAAGCCGGGCACCAGCTGGACCGGCCTGCGTGCGGCGAGGTCTTCCACCCAGCCGAACAGCAGGATGGCCACGCCGGTCAGGAGCACCGCCGTCACCACGAGCTCGGGGGTTCCGTACAGCCCCACGCGGTCGTTGACGACAACGGCCAAATCGATAGCGACGTTGTGCCACAAGTAGATGGTGACCGCGCGTGCGGTGATCAGCGTCACCATCCGCCCCAGCACCGGCACCTGGTCGACGCGGTCCAGGTTCGGCTCCCAACGCAGCAGGACCAGGACCACCCCGGCCGACCACAGCGCCTGAGCCAGTGGAATCTCGTTCAGGTCGTACCCGAATTCGCCCCCCGCGTGGGTCAGTGCCCACGACAACCCAGCGGTCATCGTGACCGCGGCCAGCAGCACCGCGACCGGCAACGGGATGCGCCGTAACGTCCCGGCGCGGTGCGCGAACCCGAGCACCCAGCAGGTTCCGTACGTGCCGAAGTCGCGCAGCGCGTCGCCGGAGGCGCCTATCGAGTCCAGATTCGGCCAGCCCACCGTCGCCGAAGCGATCAGCGCGAGCGGCGCCAGCGCCGTCCGCACGGGCCAGCGCCGGAACGCCCACAGCAACAGCGGCGACAACACGACGAACCACAGATACGCACGCACGTACCACAGCGGTGAGGTGGCGTTGGCCCCCCAGTCGCTGCCCGGCGGGTCGAACACCGGCACGATCCAGTACACGAGGTCGTTCCACCGCAGCGGCGATCCCTCGGCACCTGCGGTCCAGCCGTGCAGGAGCATCGCGGGCACGACCACGATGCCCAGCAGCCACAACGACGGCAGCAGCCTGCGCATCCGCTTGCCGATGACGCTCGCCGCAGGCGCCCGGTCCAGCGAGCGCGCGGTCAACGATCCGGCGACGGCGAACATGACGCCCATCGCCGGGAACAGGATGGAAAGCCACGCGTAGCCGAACACGTGGTACATGCCGACCCGCACGAGCGCGATCGCCCGGTAGACGTCCAGATAGCGCTCTCGTCCTCCGCCGGCCGGGGCGATCGGGCCCGTCATCGCTGCACCCGTTCGCCGGACTCGGCGACGATCGGCGTGACCGCCTGTTCCAACCCGCCGACGCGGCGCAGCTTCTGCCAGTGCAACCGCACCCCCGTCACCGCAGTCACCACGGACTGGATCACCACCGCGTACATCAACTGCCGATAGACGATCTGCTGCAGTGGCAACCACACGAGCGGCCGCAGCGGCTCACGATCCAGCCGGAACGCGACCACGGCGCTGACGCCTTGCAGCGCCATCAACCCCAGCCATGCGAGCAGCGTTCGTAGCGGGTCGAGGAACAGCAGGCCGTAGACGAGGAAGACATCCATCAGCGGCGCCAGCAGCGGCAGGAGTATTTGGAACAGGCCGACGTTCAGCAGCCCGATCCGGCCGAACCGGCCGGACCGCCCGGACTCCCGGATGGCCCGGCGATGCTTCCACCACGCCTGGATGGTCCCGTAACTCCACCGGTACCGCTGCCGCCACAGCTGGCTCAGCGTCGACGGGGCTTCGGTCCACGCGACGGCGCTGGGCTCGTACACCACCCGCCAGCCGCTGCGCGACACGGCCATGGTCAGGT
Organism: Actinomycetes bacterium; assembly: GCA_021793295.1. Taxonomy (GTDB): domain Bacteria; phylum Actinomycetota; class Actinomycetes; order Jiangellales; family Jiangellaceae; genus Haloactinopolyspora. Next base: position 3,583 of record JAJYTA010000130.1, on the reverse strand, counting down.
CGGTGTCCTCGGCCAACGTGTCGGCGCTGACGCCGCCCACCTCCCTGAGCACTTGCCTGCGGAAGGCCCCGATGGCACCGGGGATGGTCGGCATGCATTGCAGGACGTCATAGGCCCGGCGATCGATGTTGAAGCCGATCACGTACTCGATGTGCTGCCAACGGCCGAGCAGCCCGGCCCGGTTCGCCACCTTGGCGTTGCCGGCCACGGCGCCAACGAGCGGATCGTCGAAGCGCTGCACGAGCCGGCGCACGGTGTCGGGACCGAACACGGTGTCGCCGTCCATCATGACGATCAGTTCGTGCCGGGCATGGGCGATCCCGGTGTTGAGCGCTGCGGGCTTGCCGCCGTTGGGGCGGCGCACGACCGTGACGCCGGGCAGACCGAGCGCTTCGGCGACGTCGGCCGTCCCGTCCGTGGAGCCGTCGTCCACGACGATCACCTCGACGGGATGGTCGCTGTTCACCAGGGACCGCACGGTGTCGGCGATGCACTCACGCTCGTTGTAGGCCGGAACGACGATCGAGACGGGCTCGGTGATCGGCACGGCGGGCACGTTCGCCCCGACCCGTCGGGCGTGCCGGCGAGCGAGGATGAGCAGTAGCAGGATCCGTCCGACGACCAGGACACCTGCCGCGGTCATCAAGACCACGAGGATCCCCGCGGCCACCGTCGCCACCCCCACGACGACCAGCACGACCTCGCCGCGGAGACTTTCCCACCGGCCGGCGGGCGGGTTCAGGCTCGGCCGGCCGACGATGTCGGCGACGGTGCTGAACGTGTAGCCGCGGTCCTGGAGTTCGGGTATCAGCCGGTCCAGCGCCGCGACGGTCTGAGACCGGTCACCGCCGGCGTCGTGCAGCAGCACGATGCCTCCGTGCCCGTCTTCCGGCACGCCGGCATTCACGATCTTGTCCACGCCTGGGCGCGCCCAGTCCTTCGTGTCGTGCGTGGTCAGGACGGTCAGGTACCCGTTGGCGCCGAGATCTCGCACCGTCGGCCACGAGTTGTCGTCGACGGCGGAGGCGGTGGACGAGTACGGCGGGCGAATGATCGTCGACGTCCTGCCCGCAGCACCGGCCAGCGCCAGTTGCACTTCGGACAGTTCCATGTCCCGGCGCCACGACGAGGTGTAGGCGAGGTCGGGATGCGTGAACGTGTGGATCCCGAGTTCGCTGCCCGACTCGACGATGTCGGCCACGAGACCCGGGTCCTGCGCGACCCGGTTGCCGACGACGAAGAACGTCGCGGGAACGTCGTGGCGCTTCAGGACGTCGAGCACCTGCGGTGTCCAGACCGGATCGGGACCGTCGTCGAAAGTCAGCACCACCGTGTGGTCCGGGATCTGGTACGAGCGCTCATCGCCACCGCGCATGTCGATGATCGGCCCGCCGTCGATGACGGCGTCGGGCACCGTGTACGAGTCTGTCGCGGGCGCGACCCGGTGATCGGCCCCGAACTGGGAGTTGATCAGGCCGTTCACCAACAACACGCAGGTGAGCGTGACGAGCAGGACGGCCATGATCACCCAGTGCAGCCGCGGCGCGGAGCTGCGTGGGTTCCACCGGGGACGCGGATGGCCGAACGGAGCGTTCAGCCGCATCACTCGGCCTCGGAAACGGGAACGACCCTGGCCGGGCGGTCCTGGGACGCCTCGGGCGGCACCTGCGGCCCGACCCGGTCACCGGTCAGGCTGACCAGCAGCAGGGCCATGAACGCGGCGCACAGGACGAACACCAACGAGCCGGCCCAGACCGACCGGCGAACGCGACGCCCGCCCGCGTCGACGAACACCGGCGAGTGTTCCTTCACGAGTTGCGGCGCCGAGACGAGCGCGATGTTCCGAGCCCCTGAGGCCGGCACCGCGGCATCATCCATCGACTTGAGCATGTTCCCCCCGAAATTTCTTGCGCATCTGTGGACGGCCGATGGCCGTGTGAGCCTGGCGGGCGGTCGAGTTCGCGACCCCACCGACGTGTCTCGACACGCCGCCAGCCTCGACCATGATGATGTGGTGCGAAACGCCGTGCCCAGGGCCGATGGTCCCGAATCCGGGCCCGTCCGCCTAGGCACTTCGGCCGTTGGGCAGAAATTTCACGATTGTCGGGCGAATTCGGGAATACGCACGTCAGCGCCGAGGTTGGCCTCGGGGAGATGGTCAACATCTGGAGCCTGACGAACCGCCTGTACGTCGATCTGCGACGCCAGGCCAGTCAAGCCTGTTTGCTGTGATGACACCGCGCCTGCGGCTCTAGGCCGCGGCGCACTCGACGCATGCCTACCCCTGCCGGACGCATGCCCCTGCCATCCGGCCGACGATCTCGAGCGAAAGGCTTCCTGATACATGTCCGCGACCGGTACGACCGACGCGCCCGCATCCAAACGCCTCCGCCTCCCCTCCTTCTCCGTCCAGGTCCTCATCGGCCTCGTGGCCGGTGTCGCCCTGGGCTTGATCGCCCGCTCCATGGGTCCCGTCGCCGACGGCTCGCCGAACTGGCTGACCAGTTCGCTCGACACCGTCGGTGATTTGTTCGTCGACCTGCTGCGCACTGCCGTCATTCCGTTGGTGTTCACCGCGATCGTCGCGAGTATCGCCAACCTGCGCGACGTCACCAACGCCGCCCGGCTGGCCGGCCAGACCATCCTGTGGTTCGCCATCACCGCACTGATCGCGGTGGCCATCGGTATCGGCCTCGGACTGATCCTGCAGCCCGGCGCGCACACGTCCGTCACCGAAGAGGCCGCCGGCGAGCCCGGCAGTACCGGTGACTGGTGGGCGTTCCTCACCGGCTTGGTGCCGTCGAACTTCCTCGGCCTGTCCGCCAACACGTCGGTGGAGGCCGCCGACGGCGCCGCGTCCGCAACGACGTCGTTGAGCTTCAACGTCCTGCAACTCATCGTCGTCGCTGCTGCCATCGGCATCGCGGCGCTGAAGCTCGGGGACAAGGCCGAGCCGTTCCTGGCTTTCAACCGCTCCGCGCTGGCGATCATCCAGAAGGTGCTGTGGTGGATCATCCGCCTCGCGCCCATCGGCACGGCCGGGCTGCTCGGGTACGCGGTCGCCGACTACGGCTGGGACGCCATCGGCTCCCTCGGGCGGTTCACCCTGGCGATCTACATCGGCCTGGCGCTGGTGCTGTTCGTGGTGTATCCGGCCCTGCTGCGGGCCCACGGGCTGAACCCGCTGAAGTACTTCGCCGGTGCCTGGCCGGCGATTCAGCTCGGCTTCGTCTCGCGCTCGTCGATCGGCACCCTGCCGGTCACCGAGCAGGTCACCGAACGTAACCTCGGCGTCCCCCGCTCGTACGCCTCGTTCGCGGTGCCGTTCGGTGCGACGACGAAGATGGACGGCTGCGCGGCCATCTATCCCGCGGTCGCGGCGATCTTCGTCGCGCAGTTCTTCGGCGTCGATCTGGCGGTCACGGATTACCTGCTGATCGTCCTCGTCTCGGTGGTCGGCTCGGCGGCGACCGCTGGCACCACCGGCGCCGTCGTCATGCTCACCCTGACGCTGTCCACGCTGGGGCTGCCGCTGGCCGGGGTGGGTCTGCTGCTGGCTGTCGACCCGATCCTCGACATGGGC
>JAJYTA010000129.1 GCA_021793295.1 Actinomycetes bacterium | reverse complement strand
TCGTCGTCGGCGGCCGTGGCAGCTCCGGCGGGCTCGTCGTCCGCGAGGGTGGTGGTGTCTTCGGCGGCGGACTCGGCCGCGGTGTCTTCGGCGGCGGACTCGGCCGCGGTCTCCTCAGCGTTCTCCGGTTCGGGCTCGGTGACGGTGACCAGCGGCGCCGGTGCGTCGAGCGAGTCGGGGTCCTGTCCCTCGGCGGCGAGCTGAACCCAGGCGGTCTCGCCGTCCTGGCACGTCTGCACCGTGGGGAAGGCGAGGGTTTGCCCGGCGGCGCTGTCGGGGAGCTGGACCGACAGTTCGAACGCGTCGCGCAGGTGGTCGGGCAGGGGAGTGGACGCGGTGTAGACGACCTGGCCGACGCGTTCGGTGAGCTGTGTGCCGTGGCTGTCGGTGACCGGGCTGTCCAGCTCCACCATGACGGCCTCGGCGGTCCAGTTCGGGTTGACCGTCGGGGTGACGCTGAGAATCTGCTCGGGGATCTGGATGGCGACCTGCGTGGTGGGCGAGCCGTCGCAGCCGTGCGGGATGGAGAAGGTCAGCACCGCGTACGAGCCGGCGCTGCCTTCGCTGGGGCTGACCGTGACGTGGGCGCCGGCCAGCGCTGCGGAGGCACAGACGAGCGCAGCGGCACCGCAGGTGGCGCCGGCCAGGCGGGTGATGGTGGGCAGGGGAGATTTCATGAGGGGGCTCCTTGCAGCCAGCCGCTGAGTCGGGCCGGCACGTTCGGCGGGATGGGCGCGCGAAAGCCCGTCGCCGTCGGCGATCAACGGCGCGGGCTCATACCGCAGGCGGTCCCCGTCGAGTTGCTCCACCAGCAGGAATGCGCCCGTCTGCGGGGGCCCGGTCGGCGGTGGGGACCACGGCGAGCTGGGCATCGGCCGGAACCAGCCGCGTGCTAGGCACGCGGGGCAGACCGGCCCAGCTCCACAGCGCCCAGATCAGTTGCTCGCCATGGGCCAGCAGCGCAGTGGCCACTGCGGTCGCCACGACGTGCCCGCCGAGCATCATCGGGCTCGGCATCAGTGCAGGGGCGTCGCCGTGCATGCCGTGGTCCATGTGGCTGGACGGAAGCGTCATCATCACGTGCAGTGCGACCTGCGACAGCATGACGACCGTGCCGATTCCGGCGAAGCTGCGCCGGCGCTGGGCAGCAGCTACACACACGACACTCAGCGCAAGCCAGCCGACCACGGTCTGCCCGGTCAGGTGTACCGGCCCTCCGGCGGCGGCATGGCCGGCTGCGGACAACGCCAGACAGACGTGTGCGACGAAGAAGCCGCGAACGATGCGTGCGCTACCGTGACCGGGCCCGCTGCGCCCTGCGGGGGCAGCGTTGGACGAGCCCGGCTGGACGCTCACGTTCTGGCACCCTTTCGTGGCGGACGGCTGTCACATTCACGACACGGCGACGAACTTTGCTCGCTGGCTTGACAAAGTAGACGATCGGGGTCGGGTTCCGCCAGAGGTTGACCACAAGTCGGGCGGCCAGTATCAAGCCTCGGTCAGCCGGAATTGTTGGCTGAATTCGTCACTCGATCCACGAGTGCGGTGCGATCCACGTCCGCCGCTGCTCTGCGGCCGGGACAGCCTGCGCCGGGCTAGCCTTGGCCGGGATGAACGTCGTCGCCGAGGAGGAGTCCATGCCGCGCGTGGCGCTGGTCACTTGTGCCGATCTGGCCGATCTCGATGACGACGACCGCCTGCTCATCGAGCCGCTGCGCGAGCGCGGCATCGAAGCCGTACCGGCGGTGTGGGACGACCCGGGCGCGGACTGGGCCGGCTTCGATCTGGTGGTCCTGCGCTCGCCGTGGGACTACGCCCGTCGGCGAGATCAGTTCCTGGCCTGGGCCCACTCGGTCCCGCAACTGCTCAACCCGGCGAAGCTGGTGGAGTGGAACACCGACAAGACGTATCTGCGGGCGCTGGCGTCAGCAGGCGTGCCGGTCGTGCCCACTCAGTGGTTCGAGCCGGGCGACCGGGTGGACCTCCCCGACGACGGCGAGTACGTCATCAAGCCGGCGGTCAGCGCCGGCTCGCTGGACACCGGACGGTATCGCTTCGACGACGCCGAGCACCGACGGCTCGGGCACGTTCACGTCGAACGACTCCTGCGCCGCGGTTCCACGATCATGCTCCAGCCGTACCTGAGCGGCGTCGACACCGCTGGTGAGACAGCCATGCTGTTCCTCGGCGGGGAGTTCAGCCATGCGATCGGCAAGGCCGCCATCCTGGACGGTCCCGACCGCGGAACCGAGGGGTTGTTCCGCCCGGAACGCATCGAGCCGCGAACGCCGAGCGCTGCTGAGCACGACGTTGCGGCGCAAACGCTGCGCGCCGTGCCAGAGGACCACGAGAACCTGCTCTATGCCCGCGTCGACCTGATCCCGGCCGCGGACGGGACGCCGATCGTCCTCGAGGTCGAACTGACCGAGCCGAGCCTGTTCCTCCAGCACGGGCCGGGCGCGCCGCACCGGCTGGCCGCGGCCATCGCCGCGCGAATCTGACCGCCTGGCGCGACCGGTCCGGGTCGTGCCGGGGGCCGAACTGCGGTGCGAACGGATCGGCCGCGCGGGTAGCATCAGCCGGGTCCGCACCACCATCCATTCATCACTCGAGGAGTCCGTCGTGTCCGAACAGATCCGCATCGTCGTCGCCGGGAACGAGCGACAGGTGGCTGCGGGCACGACGGCCGGTGACCTGTTCGCCGAGGCGGACGAGGTCATCGCCGCCCGTATCGGCGACGACCTGGTCGATCTGGACAAACCCCTGTCCGACGGCGACGAGGTGCAGCCGGTCCGGATCGACTCCGACGACGGCCGAGCCATCTTGCGGCACTCGACCGCCCACGTCATGGCCCAAGCCGTTCAGGAGCTGTACCCCGAGGCGAAGCTGGGCATCGGGCCGCCGGTCGAGAACGGGTTCTACTACGACTTCGACGTCGCCGAACCTTTCGACCCCGACGATCTCAAGCGCATCGAGAAGAAGATGCAGCAGATCATCAAGGAACGACAGTCCTTCGTACGGCGGACGGTCTCTGACGACGACGCGCGAGCCGAGTTGGCCGACGAGCCGTACAAGCTGGAGCTGATCGGTCTCAAGGGCGGCGCCGCCGACGCCGCTGAGGGCGCCTCGGCCGAGGTCGGCGCCGGTGAGCTCACCATCTACGACAACGTCCGGCGCGGGGGAGAGCTGGCCTGGAAAGACCTGTGCCGGGGACCACACCTGCCCACCACTCGCCACATCCCGGCCTTCAAGCTGATGCGGGTGGCCGCAGCGTACTGGCGGGGCAGCGAGCAGAATCCGCAGCTGCAACGGATCTACGGCACCGCGTGGGAGAGCAAGGAGGCGCTGAAGGCGTACCTGGACTTCCTGGCCGAGGCCGAGAAGCGCGATCACCGCAAGCTCGGCGCCGAGCTCGACCTGTTCAGCTTCCCCGAAGAGATCGGGTCCGGCTTGGCCGTGTGGCACCCGAAGGGCGGCACCATCCGGCGGGTGATGGAGGACTACTCCCGCCGCCGGCACGAGGCGGCGGGCTACTCGTTCGTCAACACCCCGCACATCACCAAGGGCACGCTGTTCGAGAAGTCCGGTCACCTGCAGTTCTACAAGGACGACCTGTACCCGCCGGTGCACGTCGACGCCGAGTTCGACGCCGAGGGCAACGTGCGCAAGCCCGGCCAGGACTACTACCTGAAGCCGATGAACTGCCCGATGCACACCATGATCTTCAACTCGCGTGGGCGTTCCTACCGTGAGCTTCCGCTGCGGCTGTTCGAGTTCGGCATGGTGTATCGCTACGAGCGCTCCGGCGTGGTGCACGGGTTGGCCAGGTCGCGCGGCTTCACCCAGGACGATGCGCACATCTACTGCACCCCCGACCAGTTGCAGGACGAGCTGGCGAGCCTGCTCGACTTCGTGCTCGGGTTGCTGCGCGACTTCGGCATGTCGGAGTTCCGGGCCGAGTTGTCGACTCGCCCGGAGAAGTTCGTCGGCGAGATCGCCGACTGGAACCAGGCCGAGGCTGCGCTCGAGGCAGCGCTGAAGAAGGCCGGCGTCCAGTACGTCGTCAACGAAGGCGACGGCGCGTTCTACGCGCCGAAGATCGACGTTCACGTCACCGACGCGATCGGGCGTAGTTGGCAATTGTCCACGCTCCAGGTCGATCTGCAGACGCCGACCCGGCTGGACGCGCAGTACACCGCCGCCGACGGCAGCCGCCAGCGGCCGTACATGATCCATCGCGCCCTGTTCGGCTCGATCGAGCGCTTCTTCGGCATTCTGCTCGAGCACTACGCCGGTGCGTTCCCCCCGTGGCTCGCGCCGGTGCAGGTCGTCGGTATCCCGATCGCCGACGAGCACGTGCCGCACCTGAACCAGGTGGCGGCGAAGCTGCGTGAGCATGGAATCCGGGTCGAGGTCGACGCGTCTGACGACCGGATGCAGAAGAAGATCAGGACCGCCCAGAAGCAGAAGGTGCCGTACATGCTGATCGCCGGCGACGACGACGTCGCGAAGGACGCGGTGTCGTTCCGGTATCGCGACGGCAGCCAGAACAACGGTGTGGCGGTGGGCGACGCCGTGGCCGAGATCGTCGACGCCGTCCAGCGCCGCATCCAGGTGTGACGCCGTGTCCGACCGGCTGCAGCGGCTGTGGACGCCGTACCGGATGGCCTACATCACCGGCGAGCCCGGTAACGGCCGCGATGGCAGCACGTGCCCGTTCTGCCAGATCCCGGACATGCCTGCCGACGAGAGCCTCGTCCTGGCGCGCGGTGACACGGTGTACGCGGTGCTGAACCTGCATCCGTACAACCCCGGCCATCTGATGGTCGTCACCTACCGCCACACCGGAGACTTCGAGACGCTCACCGACGACGAAGCCACCGAGCTCATGGCGATGACGCAGGACGCCGTGCGAGCCGTGCGGGCGGCGTCCAGGCCGCACGGCTTCAACGTCGGGCTCAACCTCGGCGGTGTGGCCGGCGGGTCGCTGTCGCAGCATCTTCACCAGCACGTGGTGCCACGCTGGAGCGGCGATGCGAACTTCATGACCGTGCTCGCCGACACCAAGGTGATGCCGCAGTTGCTCGCCGAGACCCGCGACGTGCTGGTCGAGCACTGGCCGAGCTGATCAGCTCGCCGCGGCCACGATCTTGTCGGCCAGGTTGCGTGGCATCGGCTCGTAGCGGGCGAACGAGCGTGTGAACGTGCCGGCGCCATGGCTCATCGCCCGCAGGTCGATGGCGTAGCGCACGATCTCGGTCTGGGGTACCTCGGCGCGGATCACCGTGCGCCCGCCGCCCACGGACTCGGTGCCGACCACGCGGCCGCGGCGCCCGGCCAGGTCACCCATGATCGTTCCCACGTAGTCGTCGGGCACCATCACCGCCATCTCGTCGACGGGCTCGAGCAGGTTCACCCCGGCCTTGGCGGCGGCGTCTTTGAGGGCGAGGGCGCCGGCGGTCTGGAACGCCATGTCCGACGAGTCCACGCTGTGCGCCTTGCCGTCGTACAGCGTCACCTTGATGTCGACCATCGAGTACGCCCCCGGCGTCGTGCCGCGCTCCATCTGCGCTCGTACGCCCTTCTCGACCGACGGGATGAACTGTCGCGGTACGGCTCCGCCGACCACCTTGTCCACGAACTCGAAGCCTGCTCCTTCAGGTAGCGGCTCGACCTCGATCTCGCACACGGCGTACTGCCCGTGCCCTCCGGTCTGCTTGACATGGCGGCCGCGGCCGGTGGCCCTGCCGGCCAGCGTCTCGCGCAGTGGAGTCCGCAGGTCGACCTGGTCGACGTGGACGCCGTACCGCGAACTGAGGCGGTCGAGCACGACGTCACCGTGAGCCTCTCCCATCGTCCACAGGACGAGCTGATGGGTTTCGGGGTTGTTCTCCACGCGCAGGGTGGGATCTTCGGCCACGATCCGGCTCAGGCCCTGGGAGAGCTTGTCTTCGTCGGCCTTGGCTCTGGGCACGATCGCCATCGGCAACAGTGGTTCGGGCATGGACCACGGCCGCATCAGCAGCGGTTCGGACGGATCGGACAGGGTGTCGCCGGTCTCGGCCCGCGACAGTTTCGCGATGGCGACGATGTCACCGGCGCGAGCAGAGCTCACCACGCGCTGTGCCTTGCCCAGCGGGCACGACAGGGCCCCGATGCGTTCGTCCTCGTCATGCTCCTGGTGACCGCGGTCGGCGAGGAAGTGCCCGGACACGTGCACGGTGGCGTCCGGGCGCAGCGTGCCGGAGAACACGCGCACCAGGCTGACCCGGCCCACGTACGGGTCGGAGGTGGTCTTGACGACCTCGGCCAGCAGCGGGCCGGCGGGGTCACAGCTCAGGCCGCGACGCTCGTGGCCGTCGAGGGTGGTGACCTCGGGGATCGGGTGCTCGGCCGGCGACGGGAAGGCGCCGGCCATGACCTCCAGCAGTTCGTGCGTACCCGGACCGGTGCCGGAGCAGATCGGGATCACCGGGTGGAACGAGCCGCGCGCGACGGCCCGCTCGAGGTCGTCGATGAGGACCTTGGGGTCGATGTCGTCGCCGGCCAGGTAGCGGTCCATGAGGGTTTCGTCCTCGGACTCCTCGATGACCCCCTCGATCAGCTCACCGCGCGCTTCCTGCAACCGGGCGGCCTCGTCGGGTGCTGGATCGCGCTCGACCCGCGAGCCGGTGGCGTAGTCGAACACGCGCCCGCTGAGCATCCCCGCCAGCGCGGTTGGCCCACCCTCAGGGGCTTGGGCCATGGGCAGATACAGCGGCAACACCTTGTCGCCCAGGAGCGAGCGGATGGCGGCGAGCGTGCCGGCGTAGTCCGCACGCGGGTGGTCGAGTTTGGTGAGCACGACCGCGCGCGGCATACCCACCGCCTCGCACTCGGCCCACAGCATCTGGGTGGCGCCGTCGAGGGGTTCGGCCGCCGACACGGCGAACAGCGCACAATCCGCGGCCCGCAGACCCGCACGCAGATCGCCGACGAAGTCGGCGTATCCCGGACTGTCGATCAGGTTGATCTTGACTTGGTCGTGCACGATCGGCGCCAACGCCAGGTTGATCGAACGCTGTTGGCGCTGCTCGGCCTCGTCGTGGTCGCTGATGGTGGAACCGTCGGTGACGCTGCCGGCTCGGTGGATGGTCCCGGAGGCCACCAGGAGCGCCTCGACGAGCGTGGTCTTACCGGACCCGGTGGGGCCGACGAGCGCGACGTTGCGGATGTCGAGCTCGTCGGCTGCTGGTGCTCCGGACTGTGCCGGGCCCCCTGTCGGATTGCGTGTAGCCATGGCGCCAGCCTCCAGTTTCCGGCAACGCCGGCGGTGGCCCGTGCGCACCGTTGCGCCGCCCTGGTCCGTCCCGTGATGGCCACTCTGCTGCCCGAACCATAGGATGCGCAAGGCCTCGCGGCCGGACATCAGTAGCATGGCGGCGCTGGAAGGCTGACCCGTCGGTTCGGGCGGGGGACAATATCCATGACATCGAACGGACGGCGATGCTCGACAAGTACACCCGCGTGTATTGGACACGTTTCCTGACGCCCACGGCGCGCGGCCTGTTACGCCTGGGCGTCGGTCCCGACGCGGTCACCGTCGTCGGCACCCTGGGGGTGGTCGGCGGAGCTGTGGGGTTCTACCCCCGGGGTGAGTTCCTGTGGGGCACGTTGGTGATCACGGCGTTCGTCTTCGCCGACAACGTCGATGGCATCATGGCGCGCTTGTCGGGACGGCAGAGCAACTGGGGCGCCTTCCTCGACTCCGTCCTCGACCGCGTCGCCGACGCCGCCATCTTCGGTGCGCTGGCGATGTGGTTCGCCGGGCCGGGTGACAACCTGCGCCTGACAGCGGTCCTCATGGTCTGCCTGGCTCTGGGCGCGGTGGTGTCGTATGCCCGGGCGCGCGCGGAGGGTCTGGGCTACACCGCGAGCGGTGGCATCGCCGAGCGTGCTGACCGGCTGCTGGCGATCCTGGTCGTCACCGGGCTGGTCGGGCTGTTCGGCCTGCCCGTGGTCGTGCTGGAGGTCGTAGCCTGGGTACTCGCGGTCGCCAGCGCGTGGACCGTCTACCAGCGGGTGCGCGAGGTGCGTCGGCAGGTGACCCAGGAGTGAGCGCGTTCAGCGAGCAACGCCAGCTCTGGCTGTACAGCTCCGGCTGGTCCGCCGTCCAGAACATGCCCGAACGCGCAGCTTATGCCACATTCCGGCAGATAGCCGACCTGTCCTGGCTGCGGCGCAGCCCCTCGGTTCGCCGCCTGGAGATGAACTTGGCGCGGGTCCGTGACTGGGAGCCCGGGGAGTTGCGCGAGATCACCCGCGAAGGTGCGCGCTCGTACATGCGGTACTGGTGTGACGCTTTCCGGATGTCGGAATGGAGCCACGAGCGCATCCTCGGTGGCGTGCGCACGGTCAACGAGGAGCGGCTGCGTGAGCCGCTGGCCGAGGGCCGCGGGGTGGTCGTGCCGCTGCCACACATGGGCAATTGGGACTGGGCCGGAGCCTGGGCGTGCCTGACCGGCGCTCCGTTGGCGACAGTGGCCGAGCGGCTGCGTCCAGAGCGGCTGTTCGAGCGGTTCGTCAGCTACCGCGAGGCCCTCGGCATGACCGTGCTGCCTTTCGGCAGCGCCGATGTCATGCCGCGGCTGACCGAGCATCTGCAGCGTGGTGGCCTGGTCTGTCTGCCGGCCGAACGTGACCTGTCGCGCCGCGGGGTGCCGGTGACGCTGTTCGGCGAGGCGACGCGGATGCCCGCGGGTAGCGCCATGCTGGCGCTGCGCACCGGAGCTCCGCTGGTCCCGGTGACGCTGTCGTACGAGGGGCGCGAGCCCGACCACGGCTTGGTCGTGACGTTCCACGAGCCGGTCGAGGTGCCGCCCGACCGCGGCAACCGCGTGGCGATCATGACCCAGCGGATCGCCGACGCCTTCGAAGTCGGTATTCGCGCCCATCCCGCTGATTGGCACATGACTCAGCGGCTGTTCCTGGCCGATCTGGAGCCCGACGATCCGCGCCGGGCCGAGCCGGTGTCGTCGTGAAGATCGGGATCGCGTGTCCCTACGCGTGGGACATTCCAGGTGGCGTACAGATCCACATCCGGGACTTCGCCGAAGAACTCCTGCGCCGCGGCTACTCGGTATCGGTGATCGCCCCCGGCGATGACGACGACGACCTGCCGCCGTACGTCACCACGGTGGGCCGGCCGGTCGCGATTCCGTACAACGGCTCCGTGGCCCGGGTCAGCTTCGGCCCGCGGGTGGCGGCGCGGGTCCGGCGCTGGCTCGTCGACGGCGACTTCGACGTCGTCCACGTGCACGAGCCGGCGTCGATGAGTCTCGGCATGCTGGCCACCTGGTGGGCCGACGTGCCGGTGGTGGCCACGTCGCACTCCGCGCAGCGGCGGTCCCGGGCGATGAGCGCCGCACAGGGCATCCTGCAATCGGCGTTCGAGAAGCTCACCGCGCACATCGCGGTGTCCGAGGAGGCTCGCCGGACGCTGGTGCACCACATCGGCGGTGACGCGGTCTTGATCCCCAACGGCCTGTACGTCGACCGCTTCGCCGTACCGCCGCGCCCGCAGTGGCGCTCACCGGATGGCACCTTGTCGTTTCTCGGCCGCCTGGACGAGCAGCGCAAAGGCCTGCAGGTGCTGCTCGAAGCGTGGCCGACGATTCATGACGCCTTCCCGCAGGCGCGGCTGCTGGTCGCCGGACGTGGTGACATCGAGCAGATCCAGCAGGGCATCGCTCCGGAGCACCGTGACACCGTGGAGTTCCTGGGCGGGGTCAGCGACGAGGACAAGGCGGCCATGCTCGCCAGCAGCGACATCTACGTCGCGCCGCACATCGGCGGTGAATCCTTCGGCATCGTCCTGGCCGAGGCCATGGCCGCCGGCGCTCCGGTCCTCGCCAGCGACCTCGAGGCGTTCCGGGCGGTGCTCGACGACGGCCGGCTCGGCGCGCTGGTTCCCGTCGGCGACGCCGACGCACTGGCGAGGCGGGCGATCGAGATGCTGGGCGATCCGGAGCTGCGCGAGCGGTATCGCCAAGCCGCCTCGGTGGGGGTGCGGCGCTACGACTGGTCGAACGTGACCGACGAAGTGCTCGCTGTCTACGAGATGGCCATCGCGGTCGGTGCCGGCGGTCGCACGTTCCGACTTCCCAGGCGGTGAGGGCTGGTCATGGAGTGGTTGTTCATCGTCATCGCCGTCCTGGTGGCCCTGGGTGTGTATCTGTCCTGGACGGCCGGCCGGCTGGACCGGCGCCATGCGCGTATCGACAAGTCCCGAGCGGTACTGGAGGCGGAGTTCCTGCGCCGTTCCGGCTGTGTGCTGGACGTGGCGTCGTCGGGCCTGCTCGATCCCGCGACCTCGGTCATCCTGGCCGATGCCGCCTCGCGGGCCCGCACCGCCTCCGGAAGCGAGCGCGACCAGGCCGAAAGCGACCTCACGGCGGTGCTGACGGCGGTTTTCGACGACCCCGACGACGTGGCGGAACTACGCTCGGACCCGTCGGCCGCCGCCGCCCTGGACGAGCTGGCCATGGCGTGCCGGCGGGCCGCGCACGCGCGGCGCTTCCACAACGAGCTCGTGCTGGGCGCTGTGCGGCTGCGGCGGAAGGTGCTGGTCAGATGGCTTCGACTGGCCGGCTACGCACCGATGCCCGAAACCGTCGAGCTCGACGACCGCGTGCCCCACGGCCTCGACGCCGCCCGCAACTGACCTTGAATGATCATGTTCACTTGGCGAATCCCTGCTGCACCACCCGTACACGCCTCGTGATGCGACACAAGTCCTCGTGATGCGCCGACGTATCATGGAGGAGCCGACCCACTCCACCGACTCGCGAGGTTTTGATCAGCCGTGTCCGAACAGCCGCAGACGCCCCAGGCCGATTCCGCCGTCACCACGGCCACAGGTACGCCCAGGGTCAAACAGGGCATGGCCGAGATGCTCAAGGGCGGCGTCATCATGGACGTGGTCACGCCGGAGCAGGCGCGTATCGCCGAGGACGCCGGCGCGGTCGCGGTCATGGCTCTGGAGCGGGTCCCGGCTGACATCCGCGCGCAGGGCGGCGTAGCCCGGATGAGCGATCCCGACCTCATCGACGGCATCATCGACGCGGTGTCCATCCCGGTCATGGCCAAGGCCCGCATCGGCCACTTCGTCGAGGCCCAGGTCCTGCAGAGCCTCGGAGTCGACTACATCGACGAGTCCGAGGTGCTCACCCCGGCCGACTACACCCACCACATCGACAAGTGGCAGTTCACCGTGCCCTTCGTGTGCGGCGCGACCAACCTCGGCGAAGCGCTGCGGCGTATCACCGAGGGCGCGGCGATGATCCGCTCCAAGGGCGAGGCCGGCACCGGCGACGTGTCGAACGCCACCACCCACATGCGGCAGTTGCGCGACGAGATCACCCGGCTGAGCTCGCTGCCGAAGGACGAGCTGTACGTCGCGGCCAAGGAGCTCCAGGCGCCGTACGACTTGGTGCGGCAGGTTGCCGAGGACGGCAGACTGCCGGTCGTGCTGTTCACCGCCGGCGGCATTGCGACCCCGGCCGACGCCGCCATGATGATGCAGCTCGGCGCCGAAGGCGTGTTCGTCGGGTCCGGTATCTTCAAGTCCGGCGACCCGGCGCGCCGGGCCGAGGCCATCGTCAAGGCGACCACGTTCTACAACGATCCCGACACCTTGGCGAAGGTGTCGCGCGGTCTGGGTGAGGCCATGGTCGGTCTCAACGTCGAGGACGTCCCCGAGCCGCACCGTCTGGCTGAGCGCGGCTGGTGACGTCGCCGGACGACTCGTCCGGACCCTCCGGGCCGAACACGCGCCCGTTGCTCGGTGTGGTGCTGTGGTCACTGGTCGTCATCGGCATTCTGGTGACCGTGGTGTTCGTGCCGATCTGGAAGCCCGAGGCCGGTGGGGAGCAGGAAGCAGGCGAGTTGATCGACCTCGTCGATCAAGACCGGGCTGCGGTCCTCGACACAGCAGCGCTGGTCAGCGAGAAGCTCGCGCCGCTGGGCCCGCCGGTTCGCGCCTGGTCTGAGGTGAGGTGCCATCTGACGCCTCGCATCAGCGACGGGGACGGTGAGTCAGGCGTCGTCTCGCACTATCAGGATTGCTTGCCGGCGGCTTACGAGATCTATTCGCTGCCGCCGCAGCACGCCACGGTGGAGCAGGCCGCGACGCTGTTGCGCGGTGAACTCCTCGAACCGACCGACAGTTGCGACGAACTGATCCTCGGCGTCGGCGAGATCGGCTTCGATCCGCAGC
>JAJYTA010000128.1 GCA_021793295.1 Actinomycetes bacterium | reverse complement strand
GCACCGTGCACGACGTAGGTGGCGAAGTAGGCCGTCACCAAACCGACGGGGCCGGCGAAGGCCGCCATGGCGACCACGGTCCCGCCTTGCACCACCCGCATCAGCGCAGCCGTAAGCGGTACGCCCAGTCGCCGGGACAGCAGCGGGACCATCGCCGCGCCGAGGGCCGAGCATCCCCACGCCGCCGACGCGGCGGGACCCATGATCGCAGCGGCGTCGTCGGGGCTGCCGAGGACTTCGGTGAGCCGCACCGGCATCAGCGACTCGAACGTGACCATGCCGAAGCCCCAAAACAGCTCGACACAGATCAACGCGGTGAGCACCCGGGAGCGGCGCAGCAGACCGACGCTGCCCGCGATCACGCTCGGTACCTCGCGGACCGAGGAGCGTACCCCGGCCCACCCGCGCTTGCGGTTGACCTCACTCATCAGCGCCGCCGCGGCGACGACTGCGACCGCCTGCATGATCAACGCGGCCAGGACCGGTACGGCCAAGGCCTCCACCCCGGGCAGCGGATCGAGGGCGATCAGCGCTCCGGACAGCAGCGCCCCCAGAGCGACCGCCGCGCCCAGCACGGCGCCGCCGCCGGCGAGCCCGCGGGAGATGTCGGCGTCCGGGTCGTGCGCGAGGGTCGCATCGACGTACCAGGCTTCCAGCGGACCGCTGTCCAGCGCCCGGTACAGCCCTTGCAGCCCGTAGGCGATGGCAAAGGCGACGAAGGTCTCGGCGGTGAAGATCAGCCCCAGCACGGCGATGTTGATGACACCGGAAGCGATGACGACTGGACGCCGGCCCAGGGAGTCCGACAGCCCGCCGGTCGGCAGCTCCATGGCCAGCACGACGAAGCCTTGCGCGGCGACGACCATACCGACCTGCGACAGTGACAGGCCGCGGTCCAGCGGCAGCAGCGTGACGATCGGGATCATCAGGCCGGTGGGCAGCCAGCGCAGCCCGTGCAGCACCAGATACCGGCGACGGGCCTGCCGCGGGTCGAGGTGGGTCAAGGTCGCTCCTCTTTCGACGGAATCGCGAGCAGGTACGTGAAGACCCGGGCGGCTTCGGGATCGTCAGCGGGCCGGGGGTTCTCCGCGTAGCGCTTGATGACGGTCCAGAGCTCCTCGGACATGGCGCGCACGTCGTCGGCGCGGAGGAACAGCGCCACGTCGGACACCTCGGACGCGTTGAGCCACTCAGGGCTCCACTCCTCCTGCTCCCACCGCTGGAGGTGATCGATCATGAGGCGCACCTGCTGCTGCCGGATGACCGAAGCCGCGGTCCGGCCCGCTTCGCTGTCGGCGAAGTCGCCGGTGCGCCAGCTCGTCACGTCGTGCGCGGCACGCCAACGGCGTTCCCGTCTGGACGGCTGCGTCTCATCCTCGACCACGAAGCCGAAGCGCTCGAGCTGACGCAGGTGGTACGACGTCGACCCACTGGATTCCCCGAGGTGGCGAGCCAGTTCGGAGGCTGTGGCCGGGCCGTTGAGGCGCAGCCGGCCGAGCAGCTTCATCCGGAGCGGATGGGCGAAGGCACGCAACGTCTCGACGTCGTCGATGTAGCGGCGAGAAAGAGCCATGATCGACAGCCTAGAACTGCAAACGATTCTTTGCAAATATTTCTTTGCAGTTATCCCTTTCGCGAGTGGGGAACAACGTCGGATACCGTGCGTTGTCGCAGGAGAGGCAGCGGCAGTTGGAAGAGACGAGGAGCAT
This sequence comes from Actinomycetes bacterium, assembly GCA_021793295.1. GTDB lineage: Bacteria > Actinomycetota > Actinomycetes > Jiangellales > Jiangellaceae > Haloactinopolyspora. Next base: position 10,558 of record JAJYTA010000128.1, on the reverse strand, counting down.
CATGGCCCCATCCGCGAACGGGACGTCACGCCGTCTGGTCGTCGTGGAGTCCCCGGCGAAGGCCAAGACCATTGCCGGGTACTTGGGTGACGGCTACACGGTGGAGTCCTCGTTCGGCCACATCCGGGACCTGCCGTCCAAGAAGACGGACGTTCCCGCAGCTCACCGTGAGCGGTACGGAAACCCGGTGGGTGTCGACGTCGAGGGCGGCTTCGAGCCGCTCTACATCGTCCCTGCCGGCCGGGCCAAAGATCAGGTCAAGAAACTCAAGTCGCTGCTCAAGGACGCCGACGAACTCCTGCTCGCCACCGATGAGGACCGCGAAGGCGAGGCGATCGCCTGGCACCTGCGCGAGGAGCTCAAGCCCAAGGTGCCGGTACGGCGCATGGTCTTCCACGAGATCACGCGCGACGCCATCCGGGCCGCGGTCCAGAACCCCCGCGACATCGACGAGAACCTCGTCGACGCCCAGGAGACCCGTCGTATCGTCGACCGCCTCTACGGCTACCAGATCTCGCCGGTGCTGTGGCGCAAGGTCATGCAGGGCCTCTCGGCCGGCCGCGTCCAGAGCGTAGCCACCCGGCTCGTCGTCGACCGCGAACGCGAGCGGATGGCGTTCCGTCCCGCGTCGTACTGGGACCTCACCGCCACCCTGCAGACGGCTTCGGCAGAATCCGCCCAGTCGAGCGAGGACCCGAGCGCCTTCGAGGCCAAGCTGATCAGCGTCGACGGCGCCAAGGTCGCCACCGGCCGCGACTTCGACGCGCATGGGCAGGTCAAGGCGCGCGGCAACGTCGTGGTTCTGGATCAACCCCGTGCCGAGGCCCTGGCCTCCGCCTTGACCGATGCGCCGTTCGAGGTCCGCTCGGTCGAGGCCAAGCCGTACACCCGTAAGCCCTACGCACCGTTCCGCACCACCACGCTGCAGCAGGAGGCCTCGCGCAAGCTCGGCTACGGCGCAGCCCGCACCATGCAGGTGGCCCAGCGTCTCTACGAGAACGGGTTCATCACCTACATGCGTACCGACTCCATCACCCTGTCCGACGCCGCGCTGTCGGCGGCCCGGGCCCAGGTCGCGGAGTTGTACGGCCCGCAGTACCTGCCCGACGCTCCGCGCAAGTACACCAGCAAGGTGAAGAACGCGCAGGAGGCGCACGAAGCGATTCGCCCGGCCGGCGACACCTTCCGCACCCCCGGCGAGACCGGTCTGCGCGACGACGAATACCGCCTGTACGAGCTGATCTGGATGCGTACCGTCGCCTCCCAGATGCGCGACGCCAAGGGCGAGACCCTCACCGTCCGGGTCGGGGCCACGGCCAGCAGCGGCGAGACCGTCGAGTTCAGCGCGTCCGGGCGCACCATCACCTTCCACGGCTTCCTCAAGGCCTACGTCGAGGGTGCGGACGACCCCGAAGCCGAGCTCGACGACCGGGAACGCCGCCTGCCGCACCTCACCGAGGGGCAGAGCCTCACCGCAGCCGGTCTCGAGGCCGAGGGCCACACCACCAAGCCGCCGGCCCGCTACACCGAAGCCAGCCTGGTCAAGGAGCTCGAAGACCGCGAGATCGGCCGGCCGTCCACGTACGCCGCGATCATCCGCACCATTCTCGACCGGGGGTACGTGTTCAAGCGGGGCAACGCGCTCGTCCCCGCGTGGCTGGCCTTCGCCGTCGTGCGGCTGTTGGAGAAGCACTTCACCCGGCTGGTCGACTACGAGTTCACGGCGAAGATGGAGGACGTGCTCGACGACATCGCCGCCGGTCGAGCAGATCGAGCCGCCGAGCTGGCCCAGTTCTGGCACGGCGACGACTCCGTCGAGGGCCTCAAGCAACTGGCCGACAACCTCGGTGAGATCGACGCTCGCGAGATCTCGTCGTTCCCCATCGGCGAGGGCATCACCGTGCGGGTGGGCCGCTACGGTCCGTACGTCGAGGATGCCGACGGCAACCGCGGCAGTGTCCCGGAGGACTTGCCGCCCGACGAGCTCGATCCGGCCACGGCGCGGGAGCTGATCAACCGCGGCAACGGCGATCGCGAACTGGGCGTCAACCCCGAAACCGGGCGCATGGTCGTCGTGAAGTCCGGGCGGTACGGCCCGTACGTCACCGAAGTCCTGCCCGACGACGCTCCCAAGGGGACCAAGCCGCGGACGGCCTCGCTGTTCAAGTCGATGTCGGTGGACACGGTGACCCTCGAGGACGCGCTCAAGCTCCTCACGCTGCCGCGCACCGTCGGTAAAGACGCCGAAGGCACCGAGATCGTGGCGTCGAACGGCCGGTACGGCCCCTACGTCAAGAAGGGCTCGGACACCCGTTCCCTCCCCGACGAGGAGTCGCTGTTCACCATCACGGTGGACGAGGCGGAGAAGTTGTTCGCCCAGCCCAAGGGTCGCCGCGGCGCGCGGGCGGCCACTCCGCCGCTGCGCGAGCTCGGCGCCGACCCGACCACCGGCAAACCGCTGGTCGTCAAGGACGGCCGATTCGGCCCGTACATCACCGACGGCGAGACGAACGTGACCGTCCCACGCGGCACGCCCGTCGAGCAGTTGACGCACGAACGTGCCGTGGAGCTGATGGCGGAGAAGCGAGCGAAGGGACCCGCGCCGAAGAAGCGCGCCAGGTCTCGCGCGAAGTCCTGATCTGCACACGTAGGCTCGGTCGGCATGACGACCCATGCCTGCGAGGTCAATGACCTCACCGCGTCCTGGCTGGCGCGCACGTCCGGTACCGGCGTGCTCTCCGGGGCAGGGCTGTGGCCGTTGCTCGCCGTGCTGGCGGCCTCGGCGGACGAACCGGGACGCACGGAGCTCGCGGAGGCCGCACACGTCCGTCCGGACGAGGCGATGGACGCCGCCCGCAACGTGCTCGAGGTGCTGGACAGCCTCGACGGCGTCGACGCCGCGCTCGGCTTGTGGGCGCAACAGGCAGCGCAGGTCAGCCCGCACTGGCGCGACCGGTTGCCGCCGGGAACCTTCGGTGAGCTGACCGGCGACGCCGAAACCGACCAGCCGATGCTCGACCGGTGGGCCGGCGAGCGCACCCGGGGACTGATCGAGCGGTTCCCGGTGCAGGCCGGCCCGGAGCTCATGCTGACCCTGGCCACCGCACTCGCGCTGCGCACCACGTGGACCCGCAAGTTCACCGACGAGCCGCTGCGGCCCGACGACGGCCCGTGGGCTGGTCGCGAGCTGGCCGGGCTGAACCGTTCGACGCCGGAACTCGACGATCTACGCGCGCTGTCGACGAGCGCCGGCGCGCTGACCATGACGCGCGTTGCTGGCGACAACGGGCTCGACGTTCATCTGGTCCTGGGTGAGGACGGCCGCGGCCCGGACGAGGTCATGCCGGCCGCGGTGACGGCGCTGACTCCTCGCGAAGGCACCGACGTTGCGGCGCGTGACGGCTCGCAGCTCCTGGCCGACGGCGACGTCGACAGCTGGCCGGGGTTGTCGGTCGTCAAAGCCACCAGGACCAGCTTGAAGCTGAACACCGTGCGCTTCACCGTCCGGTCCGACCACGACCTGCTGGAGCAGGCGTCCACATTCGGCCTGGAAACCGTGAGCCGGAACGACCGCGACCACTTCCCCGAGATCGGCCCCGTACCGCTGCGCGTCGACCAGGCTCGGCAGTCCGCGGTCGCGATCTTCTCCGCGACCGGGTTCGAAGCGGCCGCTGTCACGGCGATCGGGCTGCGGGCGGTGTCGATGCCGTCCTACAACGCACGAGCGCTGCGGGTGAGGTACGACCGCCCGTTCGGGTTCGTCGCCGTGCATCGTGACAGCGGTCTGGTGCTGTTCGCCGGATGGGTCGACACCCCGGCCGCGTGGGAGCCGCCCAAGAGGTGAAGCGCGAGCTTCTGGGACATTACGGGCGAGTGCATTTGCGCGATCATCACCCCCAGCTGACGATCATGAGGCACCTCCGGCGTCACAGCGCCGCCAGCACCTCATGATCCCCTTAAGCGCAGCCGCTTAGGCGCAGCCTCCACCGCGTCGCCCGCGAACGACACCCGGAACGCGCTCTACGCGACGAGTTCGCGTGCTCGTGAAGGTCCGGGCTCGCGCGCCGGATCACCGTCCCAGGCTGAGCCGCCCCCGGCATGCGCTGCCCGATTCGCCGCGCGGGCGGACATCCGGCGACGGGTGCGCGAGATGGTGTGGACGGCCGCGGCCCACACGCCGACCAGAACGCCGACCGCAAGGCCGACGCCGACTTGCAGCAGCAGTGGTGCGTCGGTGACGTTGCCGGTGACGTAGCCCAGGGCGACCGTCCAGCCCGCCCACGCGACGCAGCCGGTCAAGGCGATGACGGCGAACCGCCGGGGCCGGATGCCCGCGATTCCGGCCGCGGCCGTCACCGTGGTGCGGCCCACCGGGATGAAACGAGCGCCGATGATCGCAGCCGCACTGGTGGACCCCATGCGCGCATGGGCCCGGTCGACGCTGCGTTGGATCCGCTGACCCAGACGCGACCGGTCCAGGACACTGGGTAACCGGCGGCGGCTGAAGGCGAACATGGCGAGGTCGCCGGTGAGCGCGCCGGCGGTGGCCGCGGCGACCGCCCAGCCGACGTCGAGGTGGCCCGCGGCGGCCAACGCTCCGGACGTCACGACCAGGACCTCCCCGGGCACGGCCGGAACAAAGGCGTCGACAGCCACGACCGCTGCCATCACCAGATAGGCGAGCAGCGGCACGGCCACGAACGACATGAGATCCATGCCGCCAGGCTGCCGGGCACTCAGGCCGCCGATCAACGCCTGACCAGCCAATTCAGGGTTAACTCAGGGTCAAGCTCAGGGATAGGCTGTGGCTACCCCTACCTCCGGCCAGGGGGATCCCTGGATTGTCGGGCCGGTTCACTACGCTGGCGTCGTGACCGGACAGCGAGCGTTGTTCGTCGCCTTCGAAGGCGGCGACGGGGTGGGAAAGACGACTCAGCTTCATCGTCTCGCCGAGCATCTGCGCGCCCAGGGCCGCGACGTCGTCGTCACGCGGGAGCCCGGCGACTCTCGCATCGGTGAGCAGGTTCGCTCCATCGTCCTCGACGGCGGCGACCTCGACGTCCGGGCCGAAGCGTTGTTGTTCGCCGCTGACCGTGCCGACCACGTCGCTTCGGTCATCCGTCCGGCCTTGCAACGAGGGGCCGTCGTCCTCGTCGATCGCTACGTCGACTCGTCCGTGGCTTACCAAGGGGTCGGACGCGGTCTCGGGGCGGCCGAGGTCGCCGCCATCTCGGAGTTCGCGACCACCGGGCTGCGCCCGCATCTGACCGTCGTTCTCGATCTCGACGAGTCCGTCCGGCGTCGGCGGGTCGAGCAGCAGGGCTACGTCGACCGTATCGAACGCGAGCCCGATCACCTGCACGAACGGGTGCGGCAGGCGTTTCTCGACTTCGCGGCCAAGGCGCCGCAGCGCTACCTCGTCGTCGACGCGGCGCGCCCGGTCGACGAGATCGCCGCCGAAATCGCCGCCGCTGTGGACACGATCGATGCGAAGGTGCGCACATGACCGTATGGGACGCCGTCGTCGGGCAGACCGTCGTGCCCGGTTTGCAACGCACCGTGGCCGACGCCGCCGCGTACCTCGACGGCGGCCGCTTGGGCTCCATGACCCACGCCTGGTTGTTCACCGGGCCGCCGGGGTCCGGGCGATCGGTCGTCGCCCGGGCGTTCGCCGCGGCGCTGCAGTGTCCCCAGGGTGGGTGCGGGACGTGCTCGTCCTGCGTCGAAGTACGCGCGGGCACCCACCCGGACGTCGCCAACCTGGTCACCGAGGGCCTGAACATCCGCATCGGGCAGGTGCGCGACCTCGTCCCCCGTGCGGCGCTGCGCCCGGCCCGCGGCCGCTGGCAGATCGTGGTCGTCGAAGATGCCGATCGCCTCGGCGAGGACGCTGCCGATGCGTTGTTGCTCTCGGTCGAGGAACCGCCGGAGCGGACGGTGTGGATGCTCTGCGCGCCGACCGCCGAAGACATCGTGCCGACCATCCGGTCCCGATGCCGCGTCACTCAGCTGCGCACGCCGCCCTACGCCGACGTCGCTCGGTATCTCGCCGAATCCGAAGGCGTCGACGTCGCGACCGCCGAGTTCGCTGCCCGGGCCTCGCAGGGTCACGTCGGGCGTGCCCGCGCGCTGGCCACCGACGACGACGTCCGCCAACGCCGCGCCGAAGTCCTGCGGCTGCCGTTCAACCTCGCCGACTTGCGCCAGTGCCTCGACGCCGCCGCAACCCTCGTCGACACCGCGAAGGCCGACGCCGAACGGCACTGCGACGCACTGGACGAACGCGAGGTCGAGGAGTTGCGCAAGGCGCTGGGCGCGGGCTCCACCGGGCGCAAGCCGCGTTCGATGGAGGGTGCGGTCAAGGAACTCGAGCGCGAGCAGAAGCTGCGGCGCACCCGCGTGCAGCGTGACTCCATCGACCGGGCGCTGGTCGACGTGCTCGCGCTGTATCGCGACGTGCTGATGCTCCAGCTCGGCGTGCGAACCGAACTGGTCAACGAGGACATCCGCCCGTCGGTCGACCGGCTGGCCCGGTCCGGACGAGCCGAGGCCACGTTGCGCCGGATGGAAGCGGTCATGGCCGCCCGCGAGGCGCTGCAGGCCAACGCCGCCCCGCTGCTCACGCTCGAGGCGATGGCGCTCACCCTGCGCGAGGGCTGACGGCGGCATGACCGCCTCCGGGCCGTGGCGCCTCGTGGAGTCGCTGACGCGTTGGGCCGAGGCCACGCCGTGGTGCGACTGGTTGGAGCTTGGGGGGTCACTCGGGCGGGGCGCGGGCGATGCCGACTCCGACGTGGACGCAGGCGTGGGTGTCGAACTCGCGGACGCCTCGTACCTCGAGCGTCGTGATGCCGCGCTGGCGGCGGCGCGGACGTTCGCGCCCGTCGCCGACGAGCTCGTGCAGCATCTCGGCTCCGACGAGCGCCCAGCCGACCATCTGGTGATGCAGTACACCGACGGACGCCAGCTCAGCCTGGTCGTCATGGCCGCGCAGAACCGTCCCGGGCTGCCGCCGGGGTCACGTGCCTTGCTCGACCGCACCGGCCGCCTGGCCGAGCCGTACGTCCCCGATGTGGCCACGGCCAAACCCGAGCGGCAGCGCGAGTGGGCGTTCCTGGCGTGGTGGGCACTGACCGACGTCGCCAAGCACGCCAAGCGGGGTTCGGTGTGGCGGGCCGTCGAGTCGTTGCATGAGGCCCGCACCCATGCCTGGCGGCTGCATGCCGCTCGGGCCGACCTCGACTACCCGGCGTTCGGCGTGATCAGTGTCGAGAACGCTGCAGCTGCGGTGCCGACCGAGATGGGCGCCACGTTGCCCGCGGCCGACCCGTCGTCGATCATCGCTGCAGCGGTCCGCCTCAGCCGTGTCCTCGACCGACTGACCGAAAGCGCGGGGGTCGCAGGCGTCCGCGCGGAGGCGCTGCGACGGCTGCGGAAGTCCAACTAGCCGCGACCTGATGCGGATCACGGTCAGGGCGGATCACCGTCACGTGCAACACCTGCGTAGGGTGGGGCAGGTGGGCATGGTGATGGCAGTGGCCTTCACCCGGTACGGGCGGCTTTACTACCTCGATCCGGGTGAGCACAGTCCACGTGTCGGTGACAAGGTGCTCGTTCCCACCGACGACGGGCCCGAGGTCGCCGAGTGCGTGTGGGCGCCGCAGTGGGTCAGCGAAGACGTCGGCGGCATGCCGGTGTGCGCTGGCCTGGCCACCGAAGAAGACCTCGATCGCGACGAGCGCAACCGCCGGCGACGCGCCGAGATCCGCGTCACCGCGCGCAAGCTGATCCGGCATCACGAACTGCCGATGAAGATCGTCGGTGTCGATTACGTCGACACCCGCGAAGACGTCGATCAGCTCGTGACCATCTACTTCACCGCACCGCACCGCGTCGACTTCCGCGAACTCGTCCGCGACCTCGCGCGCACCCTGCGTGCCCGCATCGACCTGCGCCAGCTGGGCGCCCGCGACGAGGCACGGGTGCAAGGCGGCATCGGACCGTGCGGCCGCGACACCTGCTGCTCCACGTTCCTCACCGACTTCGAGCCGGTCAGCGTGCGGATGGCGAAAGACCAGGACCTTCCGCTCAACCCGTTGAAGATCTCCGGCGCGTGCGGGCGGCTGATGTGCTGCTTGAAGTACGAGCACCCGCTGTACCAGGACTTCAAGCGCAGTGTTCCGACGCAAGGCTGCGACGTCGAGACCGAGGACGGGGTCGCCGGGACGGTGGTCGGCTACAACGTACCGGCCGAGACGGTCTACATCCGCGATCGCGAGACCGGACGCCGCGTGGCGTGTCCCAAGGCCAGTGTCTGCGGCTCCAGGCAAGCTTACGAAGGCGCGGTCGCCGAGGGCATGCGCCGTACACCGGACGTCGTCGACCCCGACGAGCAGGAGGACACATGGTGAACCGCCGGGCTGCGGTCGGGCTCGTCCTGCTCGCCGCCGTCATGGCGGCCGGGTGCCAGCCCGAGCCCAGCGGCGGTGAGGGGAACCAGCGGATCGATCCGCCGACCGACTCCACTCCGGCGCCCGATGCCACCGAAGGGGTCGATTCCGAGCTCGCGGAGTACTACACCCAGACCCTGAAGTGGGACACCTGCGGCGAAGGCTTCCAGTGCGCCTCGGCGACGGTGCCGCTGGACTACGACGATCCTGGCGGCGACACCCTTGAACTGTCGATCCTGCGGGCACCGGCCACCGGCGACGACACCCTCGGGTCCCTGCTGGTCAACCCGGGCGGGCCGGGTGCTTCCGGCGTGGAGTATGCCCAGCTCGCCGGGTCGGTGGTCACCGAGCAGGTGCGCGAACGGTACGACATCGTCGGCTTCGATCCGCGCGGTGTCGGCGAGTCTTCGCCCATCGACTGCCTGGACGACGCCGAGCTCGACGAGTTCCTCTCCGCCGACGGCACACCGGATGACGACGACGAGGTCGCCGAGTTGCAGGAGCTCGTCGACGACTTCGTCGCGGGCTGCCAGTCGCGCTCCGGCGACCTGCTCCCGCACATCGGCACCCACGACGTCGCGCGCGATGTCGACGTCCTGCGCGCGGCGCTCGGGGACGAGAAGCTGAACTTCATGGGCAAGTCGTACGGAACGTTCATCGGCGCCGTCTACGCCGACATGTTCCCCGACCGCGTGGGCCGCCTGGTCCTGGACGGCGCCATCGATCCCACGCTGACCGGCGACGAGCTCGCGTTGGGGCAGGCACGTGGTTTCGAGCGAGCCCTGTCGGCGTTCCTGTCGTGGTGTGTCGCACAGGACTCCTGCGCGCCCGGCGACACCGAGGCCGAGGCACGCGCGGCGATACTCGGCCTGCTCGAGCAGGCCGATGCCGAGCCGTTGCCCACGTCCGACCAGAACCGCGAGCTCACCGAGTCGTTGGCGTTCTACGGCCTGATCCTGCCGCTGTACCTGACCTCCGCTGAGGGGTACGCACCACTGAATCAGGCTCTCGCGCAGGCGCTGGACGAAGGCGACGGCACCATGTTGCTGCAGTTCGCCGACATCTATCTCGAGCGCAACTCCAGCGGCGAGTACAACGGCAACCAGAACGAGGTCATCGCCGCGGTCAACTGCCTCGACCATCCTGAGAGCGGAACGGTCGAGGACGCCGAGGCGAGCCTGCCGAAGTTCGAGAAGATCTCACCCATCTTCGGCCCGTTCCTGGCCTGGGGCGGGGTCGGCTGCGGTGAACTGGCCGGCGGCGACGACAACGCTACGGACGCCCCGGTGAGCCCGATGGAACCGACCACGGCCGAAGGCGCCGCCCCGATCCTGGTCATCGGCACCACCAACGATCCCGCCACGCCGTACGAATGGGCGGAGTCGCTGGCCGGACAGCTCTCGTCGGGTGTGCTGCTGACCTACGAAGCAGCCGTGCATACGGCGTATCTGGCCGGCAGCACGTGCATCGACGAGGCCGTCGACGCGTACCTGCTGGAGGGCACGGTGCCCAAGCCGGGCACGCGCTGCTCGTCATGATTTCCCGGCGTCCGTGCGGATAATGGGGGTCATGCGGACGCGAGGAACGGCGATCGGGCTCATGCTCACCGCGGTCCTGCTGGGTGCCTGCAGTGGATCCGACAGCGGCGGTGAAGGCGGTGACGACGCCACGGCAGAAGTGATGGGGCCGAAGTCTCCCGGCACGTCACTGCGCATCGAAGGGGTGGCCGACGAGGTTCCATTCGACGCACCGTTGCACCTCTCGGTCCCGCAAGGACAGATCGACTCCGTCGAGGTGGCGCCTGAGGGCGGCGAGCCGGTCTCCGGGGAGCTGGTCGACGACGGCGCCGCATGGAAGGCCGACGACCAGCTCGAACCCGGCGCGCAATACGCCGTCACGGTCGTGGCGTCGGACCGCTTCGGCCATGAGCACACGCTGAACGAGAACTTCGCCGTCCAGGCCATTCCCGACAGTCAGCGCCTGACCCTGAGCATGCAGCCTGCCGACGGTTCCGTGGTGGGCGTGGGCGCGCCGATCACGGTGCGATTCGACCAGGAGGTCACCGACAAGGCCGAAGTCGAGCGCAACATGCACGTCGCCTCGTCACC
>JAJYTA010000008.1 GCA_021793295.1 Actinomycetes bacterium | reverse complement strand
GGCGTTGACGACGAAGTCGGCACCAGCGCCTGGGGCGGGCGCTGGTGCCGACTTCGGTCGTATCGGCCGTACGGTCAGTCGGCCGACGAGGCGCTGTCGGCCGAGGCCGGGCTGTTGGCCGAGGCCGGGCTGTTGGCCGATGCAGCCGACGCCGCACTCTGGGCCGACGCTGCGCTGTTCGCCGATGCAGCCGACGCTGCGCTGTTCGCCGATGCAGCCGAGGCCGCACTGTTCGCCGAGGCAGCGGACTTCGCGGCCTGAGTTTTGCCCGAATCGTCTGCGGTGGCCGGCGCGTCGATCACCGTCGACGACGGACGGCCGTCGTCAGCACTGAACGCCGGAGCCGCCACGACCACACCGGAGCCGAGACCGAGGGCGGCCATCGTGCCGACGGCGAGCCACTTCCGCTGGACCTTCATCGCAATTCCTCCTCGTAGGACGGCACCGACCTCTGCATCCGGTGCTGACTCCTACCTTCGAAGCCGCAGATGAGCCGATCAGGAGAGCCCGATGAGAGGATTCTCAGCGAGTCGTCGACCACGGTCCGGCGACGGATTCGGCTTGATCGGAAACATCGACTCGCCGAGCGCGGTTGCACGAGTATGAATGTGACGGAGACGACACCTGCACGACCGATCGTCCTGATCACCGGTGCTACCAACGGGCTCGGCCACTGGCTCGCCGTCCGACTGGCCGAACTCGGAGCCGGTGTCATCATCCACGGCCGCGATCCCGACCGTCTCGACGCCACCGCTAGGGCCATGCAGGACGAGGGCGGCGGCAGGCCGCACGGCACGGTCCTGGCGGATCTGGCCGACCTGAGTCAGGTCGACCAGCTTGCCGACGAGGTGCTCAAAGAGTTCGACACTCTCCACGTCCTGGTCAACAATGCCGGTGTCGGCTTCGGCCCGCCCGGTGCTGCCCGCCAGCTCAGCGCTGACGGGCTCGAACTGCGCTTCGCCGTCAACTACCTGGCCGGGTATCACCTGACGAACCGGCTCCTGCCGCTGCTGAAACGCAGCGCGCCGGCTCGGATCGTCAACGTCGCCTCCATCGGGCAGGAGCCGATCGACTTCGACGACCCGATGCTCGAGCACGACTACTCCGGCATCCAGGCCTACCGCCGCAGCAAGCTCGCCCAGATCATGTTCACCATCGATCTGGCCGAGCGGTTGCGCGGCACCGGCGTCACCGCGAACGCCTTGCACCCGGCCAGCCTGATGGACACCGCGATGGTGCGAGAGATGAACTTCACCGCGCTCAGCACGCTCGACGACGGCGGTGAGGCAACGCTGCGGCTGATCAACGACCCGGCGCTGGCTGAGGTCAGTGGACGATTCTACGACCAGACAGTCGACACGCCGCCCCACCCGCAGGCCGCGGATCCCGAGGCCCGCCGACGGCTACGCGAGCTGTCCGACACCCTGATCGCCCAGGCCCTGGGCGCCACACAGCCCGATCGGGAACGGTCGCCGAGCTGACGTGCGAGCCGGGGCCGGGCTGCGTCCGTGTGTCGGCAAACCCTTGGGTCGCAAGGGGTGACACTCGTGGCACGTCGTGACCTCGGTGTCACCCCCTCCGCGTAAACGCCCGCCGCCCTGCCGCTCCACCAGGCCACTGCGCTGTACGGCTCGTGCCGCGTCCGGGACAGGCTCCTAAGCCGACGCCGTCCTCAGGTGGGCCACGATCTGCTCCACCATGTCCGTGGCCGCTTGTGCAGCCTGGCCGTTGCCCGTGAGCAACGCGGGCTGGTCGCCGACATAGCGCTCCGAGAGCAGCGCCCGCGCCTCCAATTGGTCCACCAGGGCCGACTTCACCGCGGGGCGGGACAACGTATCGGGAACCGGGAAGGCGAGGACGTCCAACGGCTCGTGAGCTGCGTCCGGGTAGCGCGCGATCACCCGGCCGATGTCGGGGTCGGTGTCGTTCAAGTGCAGCCACGTGCGCACCACCGGTGGCACACCCGTACTGCCGACGTACACCACCGGCCGGGTCGCACCGACCCGGAGCCAGGCGTAGACCCACGCACCGACACCGGCCAGGGCGCCGTCGCGCACTTGAAGCAGAACGGCTTCGCTCTCCATCCGGGCAGTCTCTCAGCGTCGGTCGACCGCTGTGGCCGCTACTCGCCGGTTTCAGCCGTTCGAGCCATCTCGAGCAGGCGGCGCACGGTGCGTAGGTTCCGGGCCGTGCCGACGACACCGATGCGATCGCCGACGCTCGCCCACAGCTTGCTCTTGCCGACGCCGTCCGGGAAATGCAGAAACAGGTTCGTGCCGATGACGCGGGACTCGTCGCGCCCGGACTCCACGGCCGCGACCTGGTCGATAGCGGCCCGATCGGGCGCCTGCGCCAGGAACATGATCAACAGGCGGCTCGGATCGGCGTCCGGGAACGGGTTCGCCTGTACGGCGTCGGTGACCTCGTCACTACTGCGGACGATGACCGCTACCTCGACCCCGAGCCGCCGCGCGAGTTCCGCCTCGACCGCTGCCGCGAGCTGGAGCTGGTCGAGTTCCGGGGTACCGCTGGTGAACACGACGTTGCCGCTGTTGATGTACGTCGCGACGTCGGTGTGACCGAGCCCTTCGAACAGCGCTCGCAGGTCGGGCATCGCGACCTTGTTGCGCCCGCCGACATTGACGCCTCGAAGCAATGCGATGTATCGGGTCATCGGGCGCCTCCCGTTCAGTCGCCGGCGAGTCGCTGCAGCAGTAAGGCCTCGGCGAGACACACCTTGCCGAACTGTTCGACGTGCAGGCTCTCGTCCACGCCGTGGGCCCGGGAGTCAGGGTCTTCCACGCCCGTGACCAACACCGTGGCGTCGGGAAATTCCCGTTCGAACTCCGCGATGAACGGGATGGAGCCACCAATGCCCAACTGCACCGGCGCTTGACCGAACGCGTCGGCGAATGCCGACTCGGCCGCCCGAAACGCCGGGCTGGACGTATCGAGGTCGCATCCGGCGCCCACCATGCCGTCGGTGATGCTGATCTGGGCGCCGTACTCGGCGTGCGAACGCAGATGGTCGGCGAGCGCATCGAGGGCCGCGCGCGGATCCTGGCTGGGCGCCAGTCGCAAGCTCACCTTCGCCCGAGCCTGGTGCACCAAGATGTTGGCCGCATCGGCGACGCTCGGCGCGTCGATCCCGATGACCGAGATCGCCGGGCGGGTCCACAGTCGCTCGGCCAACGAGCCGGTGCCGCTCAGCTCGACACCGTCGAGCACGCCCGCCTCGGCCCGGAACCGTGCCTCGGGGTAGTCGACATCGGGAGCCTCGTCGTGGACCAGGCCGGCCACCGCTACGTCACCGTTGTCGTCGTGCAACGTGCCCAGCAGCCGGCACAGTGCGGTCAACGCGTCGATCACCGGCCCGCCGAAGATACCGGAATGCACCGCGTGGTCGAGGATTCGCAGCTCGACATAGCAGTCGACACCGCCGCGCAGGCTGGTGGTCAAGCCCGGAGTGTCGATGGACCAGTTCACGGAATCGGCCACGACGATGACATCGGCGGCCAGCCGGTCGCGGTACGTGCGCAGGAACGATGTGAACGTGGGCGAGCCGACCTCTTCCTCACCCTCGACGAACAAGACCACACCCACCGGGGGCCGCCCGCCGTAGGCCCGCAGCGCCGCGAGATGGGCAGCGACGCCCGCCTTGTCGTCCGCGGCGCCGCGTCCGTAGATGCGTCCCCCGCGTTCGGTGGGCTCGAACGGGGCACTGCCCCAGGCGTCGGCCGGCCCGGTCGGCTGGACGTCATGGTGGGCGTAGAGCAGCACGGTGGGCGCACCGGGCGGTGCGGGCCAGTTGGCGATGACCGCCGGGGCGCCGCCGTCGACGCTGAGGACGTCGACCTGTGCGGCATTCTCGGCCCGCGCCAGCGCCGCGACCGCCTCCGCACTGGCCCGGACGTCGTCGGCGCGAGCGGGTTCGGCGCTCACGCTGGGGATGCGGACGAGCTTCTCCAGGTCAGCCCGCACGGACGGGAGGATCGCCTCGACGGCGGCAGCAATGTCGTTCATCGCCAGCACTCTAGACGCTCACGCCGACAACGCGGCGTACGTGGCGCAGCGCCAGACCGGCGCCGATCAGCAACGCCGCGGCAGCGAGAAGCGTCAGCCCGCCGGCCGGTGCCCCGGTGTCCGGCAGCGCCGCGCCGGCGTCATCACCGGTTCCCGGCTGGTCCGCGCCACCGTCACCGGCGCCCGCGGCATTGTCGTCGTCGGCCCGGTCGTCGGCATGGTCGTCGCCGGGTTCCTCGGGGTCGTTCGGCTGCTCCGCCTCGCCGGACTCGTCACCGTCACCGGGTTCGTCCGGCTCGTCCGTCCCGTCACCCGGACCGATCCCGACCAGGATCGGATCATGGTCGCTGGCCCGGAACACTGAATTGCCGTCGAACAGCTCGCTGGCGAAGTAGTTGTACCGGGAGTACTCGAACAGCACCGACTCGACGGAGTTGACGTTCCACACGTCCACGCCGCGGATCAGGTCGTCATCCAGCACCGAGGAACTGGCCAGGACGTGGTCCAGCGAACCGACCTTGCCGTCGAAGACGTAGGTCTGCTCGCCGGCGAAGGCCTCGTTGAGGTTCGTGTACCCCGCGTCGTAGAACACCTGCATCGGGTTCTCCTGCGTGTACGCATTGAAGTCCCCGAGCAGGAACACGTCCTGGGTATCCGAGGCCGCGACGAGGTCGTCGGCGAAGGCCACCAGGGCCTCGGCCTGCGCCACCCGGTCGGCGTCGAAGCAGCCTTCGGGCGGGGCCGGGTCGCCGCAGTCACCGCCCTTGGACTTGAAGTGGTTCACGATCGCGAGGAACGTGTACCCGGACCCGCGGACCCGGAATTGTTGAGCCAGCGGCTCGCGAGCATTGGCGAAGGCCGCAGAGCCGGTCAGTACCACCGACTCACCCACCGGCTCGACCGCTGCCGTGCGATAGATGAAGGCGTTGCGGATGACGTCCTGTTCGTCCAGGTCCGGCAGGTCCGCCGGGGACTCGGCATACGCCCACGTGCCGGCACCCGCCGCAGTGTTCAGGGCGGCCACGAGGGTGGCCAGCGCTTCGTCGCGGTCCTGGCCGAACTTCGCCGAATTCTCGATCTCCTCGAGGGATACGACGTCGGCGTCGAGCCCGTTGATCGCCGCGACGATCTTGCCTTCCTGCCGGGCGAGGTTCTCCGGGTCCCACGCACCGCGTGCATCGCAGCCGCCGCTGACACTGATCGGATTGCCGTCGCGGTCGGTGTACGGCTCGCACCCGTCGAGGTCCACACCCAACGTGGTGAAGTAGTTCAGCACGTTGAACGTGGCCAGGGTGACTTCGCCGCCGACGTCTTCCGGCGTGCTGTTGGCTTGGCGCGTGTTGCCCGAGTCGAAGGTGACGACGTCCGGTGCCGGGCCGTCGACCGGCGTCGTGGGCTGAAAGTTCCACTGGAAGCGGTAGTCGAAGATCATGCTCGTGTGGAACGACGCCACGGCCCCGGTGCGCGGCGGCACGTCCGCTGGTAGGTACGGCACCAGGCTGTCGGTGGACGTACGCTCCGAGCGGCCGTCGTCCAGCGTGACAGCGCGAGCCGCGTTGTCGGCCACGGCCGCGTCGTACTCCGGTGACCCTGGCGCGGCGACATCGGTCTCTTGGACCAGCGGCCCGCCGAAGCCGAGACCGATGGAGCCGAACGCGGCGCTACCCCATCCGCCGAGCGCGTAGGTGTCGGACACGACGTAGCCCTCGGCCGGCTGGACGAGCATGCCCTCGAACACCTCACGACGCTCGTCGTCCTCCGGCAGCCGGAACGCGACCGGTTTCACCGCTTCGGCGGCTTCATCGAGCTCCACCACGCCGCCGTCGGCCACCGTGATCTCAGTCAGCCCGTTGAACTCGCTCACCTCGCCGGTGACTTCGACGTAGTCGCCGATCGCGACGTCGTCCACCGTGTCCGGTGAGTAGACGAAGACCGCGTCGGAGGCCGTCCGCTCGTCGAGGTCGGTGTCACCACCGCTGCCCGGGGTCTGGATGTAGTAGCCGTCGAATCCGCCCTCGGAGTAGGCGGCGGTGACCACGCCCGACGTGGTGACCACCTCGCCGACCAGCGGCGATTCCGCGCCCGTTCCCTGAATCTCGGGAATCGTCGCCGGCTGCCCTTCCCCGGGATCATCGTCCGGCGGTTCGTTCACCACGCCGAACGAGGCCGGTACCGGTCCGATCCAGGTGCCGTCGACCTTCTGCAGCGAGTACTCGGCCGGAGTGGACGACCCCTCCTCGACGCCGATGTCAACGCTGGTCATGCCGTCAGCCGGGCGGCCATGGGCTTCGAACGTTCCCTCGTAGGAGAGGAACTCGACGACCTGGCGCTGCCGGTTGGCCAGGACGACGCCGTCGGGCGACCCGTTCTGCAACCCGTTCGTGTCGAACTCGACCACCATCACGCCGGCGCTCGGCACGCTTCCCCGCAGTGTGCGCTGGTCGTAGACCGCCCCGTCGTTGCCGTTGTAGAGCACGATCTGCCAGCCGGTGAGGTTCGTTCCGGGCTCGGCCTGGATCTCGATGGCCTCGCCGATGTCCGTGCCGGCGTTGTCGTAATGGATCTCGCTGATGAACGGGCCTGGCTCGTCCGCACTCGCCGGCTGCGCCGAGCCCACTGGCATGACGATTCCGCCGACCCCGGCCACGACGGCCGCGGTGCACCCGGCGAGTGCCGCCCGCACGGGGCGGCGTCGAATGGTCTCGCGCATCGCGTTACCTCCGGCCGGGCCCGTCGCGCCGGGGCCGGCGATGTTGAGTCGGGGAATGGCGGACGTCAGCTGTCGGAGCTGCCGGCGGAGGTCGAGCCCTTGCGCCTTGACAGCGCGTACAAGACGCCGCCCACGACGAGCACCGCGATACCGATGATCAGCCACCACTGGATGCCGGACGACCCGGTGTCCGGGAGTTCGGTACCGTCGTCGGTACCGGTCTCGTCCCCGGTCTCCGCACCGTCGTCGGTACCGGACACGTCACCGGTCTCCGCACCGTCGTCCGTACCGGACACGTCACCGGTCTCCGCACCGTCGTCCGTACCCGACACGTCACCGGTCTCGTCGCCGGTTTCCGTACCGTCGTCGGTCCCCGACCCCTGCGGGTCCACGGTCACGGGCACGGTGACCGTCGTGCCGGTCTCGGGCAAGGTGACCACGAGCTTGGTCTCCGTCGCCGCAGCGAGCTGCGCCCCCTCCGCGGCGACGTCGTCGGGCACCGTGACGCTGACGTGCGCCCGGCCGACCTCGTCGGTCGTGTCGATGATCGTGTCGTCGACGGTCACCGTGCCGAGGTCGACCCCGCCGAGCGTGACCGACGCCGTCTCGTCCACCGGCTCGCTGGTGCTGAACAGCAGCGAGGACAGCTCGAGTTCGAGCTTGTCGCCCGGTTCGTACACCGCGTCGGGATCGCTGACCCAGCTGACCCCGACGGCGCGCTGCGCGTAGTCCGGTGCCGCCGGCGAGTTCGCGGCCAGGTAGTCGACCATGGCCTGCAAGTCGATCTGTCCGGTGTCGGCGACGTCCGTACCCTCGGCCAGGGTCGCGAAGTTGTCGCCGCCGGAGGCCAGGAACGAATTCGCCACGACGCGGTACTCACCCTCGGGATCCAGTGGCTGACCGTCGAAGGTCACCGAGGTGACGTGCTCGCCGTCGGCGGCCTGCGGGTCGTAGGTGTAGGTCAGCCCCGCGGAGACGCCGAGCTTGAGGAACGGCCGGCTCGCACCGTCGGGCTGCCATTGCTCCTCCAGCACCTGGACGACCTGCTCGCCGGTCAGGGTCAGGGTGACCAGCGTGTTGGCGAACGGCTGCACCTCGGCGGCCTCGCGGTAGGTGACGTTGCCGTCCGGGTCGCTTTCACCGGTGCCGGCATAGGTCATGTCGGTGCGCAGCCCACCGGGGTTCATCACGGCGATCTGCGTCGCGGGATCGGTCACCTGCGCAGCGGCGAGCTGGACGTCGGCGACGAAGTTGCCCAGCGTCGACTCGCCGCCACGGTTCTCGGTGCCATCACTCTGCTGGGCGCGGTTGAAGTCCGCCGTGATCTCGCCGAGCGACTCCGCGCCGAGCTCCTCGGCCTTGGCGACCGCATCATCGACGATCGCCTGGACCTCGGGGTCGGGCTCGTACTCGGGGTTGGGCACCCAGTTGCCCTCGTCGTCCTCGACGGTCAGGGGCAGGATCGCCGACTCGATCGCGGTGACGGCTTCAGCTTCGGTGTCGTAGGTGAAGCTGAGCTGGTTGAGGTTGTAGCCGTACTGGCCGGCGCTGACGACGGGCCGCTCGGTGACCGTGCGTCCCTCGTCCACCCACTCGGCCACCTCGACGTCGTGGTCGTAGGCCAGGTGCGTGTGCCCGGAGATGATGGCGTCGACGTTGGCGTTCGCGCCGGTGACGATGGCACCGAAGTCCGTGTTCGGGTCGGTGGCGGATTCGACGTCCGTGGTCGCGGCGCCTTCGTGCACGAGCAGGACCACGATGTCCGCGCCGTCGGCCTTGAGCTCGTCGGCGACGCGGTTGGTCTCTTCGACGACGTCGAGGACGTCCACGGAGGCGATGCCGTCCGGGCTGACCAGTTCCGGCAAGTGCTCGGTCACCGCGCCCACGAAGCCCACGGTGACGCCGTCCAGCTCGGTCGTCCACGACTCCGCCAGGTCTTCCAGCTCGGCGTTCTCGCACCCGTGTGTCTGGCCGCTCTTGACCTTGACGTTCGCGCCCAGGTATTCCCAGCTAGCGCGCGGGATGACGCGATCGACCAGGTCGCAGTAGCCCTTGTCGAACTCGTGATTGCCCACTGCGCTGACGTCGAGGCCCGCCGCATTGAGCGCGTCGATGGTGGGATTGTCGTCATCGACGAAAGAGACGAACGTCGAGGCGCCGATCAGGTCGCCGGCGGCGGCGAACACCGTGTTCGGGTTGTCGCCGCGGATCTCGTCCACTGCGCCAGCCAGTAGCGCTGCACCCGCGGCTTGGCCGTCAGCCTCGAGGCGTCCGTGGAAATCGTTGATACCGAGAATGTCCACATCGACGGTCTCCCCCGGCTCGTCCATGGCGGCGGACGGCACCGACAACAAGCCGCTCGTCGCGAGGCCGAAGGCGGCGCCGACGGCGCCTACACGATAAAGACGCCTGGTCAGGCGCATGAGTAACCTCCGTATGACAACGTCGACGGCAGCGACCGTATCGGCTGCACATGAACGACGGGCGTACGCCACGACACAGGTTGTCGATACCTGACTCCGACGTCAATAGCGAATGCACTGCCGGAATGTCACCAGTCGGTTTCGTCGACGGTGCTCAGAGTTTGCGCGCGACCCCACCGGCCATCAGGTGATCGACCTCGTTGCGCTGCTTGAGCTGGGGACCGTCCGGCCACCATTCGACGCACGGCACCACACCAGGCGGCAACAACTCCAACCCGGTGAACAGCTCCTCGATCTGTGCCTTGGTCCGGAACGTCGCGGCGCCCACACCCTGACGCATGATCTGCTCGACCTCGCGAGCCATCGGCGTGTACTCGTTCTCCGGGTCGTGCATGTGCGCGATCGCGACGTACGAACCGGGCGCCAGCGCGTCGACGTACTCGCGCATGATCTTCGCCGGTCCGTCGGCGGCGCCCACGTGGTAGTGCAGCGTGCTGATGTGCAGCAGCCCGACCGGCTCGGACAGGTCGAGGTGCTCTCGCACCTCCTTGTTCTGCAGAACCTGCTGCGGCTCGAAGACGTCGGCTCCGGCGAGGAACGTCTTCTCGTTGTCGGCCAGCAGGGCGCGGCCGTGGGCCATGACCACCGGGTCGTTGTCGATGTAGACCACGCGCGCGTCCGGATTCACCCGCTGCAGCACCTCGTGGGTGTTCTCAGCCGTCGGCAGCCCGGAACCACAGTCGATGAACTGGGTGATGTCGGTCTGATAGGCCAGGAACCGAGCGACCCGGATCAAGAAGGCGCGCGCAGCTCGCGCCAAGTCGATGACGTGCGGCGCGGCCTGCTGAACCTGGGCGAGCATCGCACGGTCGATCTCGTAGTTGTCTTTGCCACCCAGCGCGGCGTCGTACATGCGCGCCACGCTCGGGCGCGTGGGATCGACACCGACAGGCGGCACCTTGTCAGCCGAGTCGGCAGGGGTCATTTCTGCTGCCTCCGGTCATCGTGATCAAGTCGAGTGGGGATCCAGCGTAAACCGCCACGTCGACTCCGAACACCCCGCACTGCCGCTCATTCGGAAACGACGAGAACTGCACTGGTCACCGCGAGTCATCACCGATGAACACGGCGGCCGGAACGTCACGGCTTGCGACCCACGCCACCGGCGAACAGGAAGTGCGTCTCGTCCGGCTGCTTCAGTTTCGGGCCCTCGGGCCACCAGTCCACGACCGGTACGACGCCGGGCGGCATCATCTCCAGGCCCGGGAACAACTCTTCGATTTCGGACATGGTCCGGAACGTGCCACTGCCCAGATCGCCTTCGGACAACACGCGCTCGAAGTCCCGCGCCTTCTCGGTGTACTCGTTCTCCGGGTCGCAGAAATGCCCGATGGCCACGAACGAGCCGGACGGCAGCGCGTCGACGTACTCCTTCATGATCTGGGCCGGTTCGTGCCGCTCACCCACGTGATGGTGCAGCGTACTGATCTGCAGCAGGGCGACCGGTTCACTGAGGTCCAAGTGCCGCTGCACGATCGGGTGCTCGAGCACCTGACGCGGTTGGAACAGGTCGGCATCGGCGAGGAACGTCTGATCGTTGTCCTCGAGCAGGGCGCGGCCGTGGGCCAGCACCACCGGGTCGTTGTCGATGTAGACCACGCGCGCGTCGGGGTCCATACGCTGCACGACCTGATGGGTGTTCTCAGCCGTCGGCAATCCGGAACCACAGTCGATGAACTGGGTGATGTCGGTCTGCTGGGCCAGAAACCGGGCCACCCGGATGAGGAAGTTCCGTCCGGTCCACGCGAATTCGACGACCTGCGGGAAGACCTCTTTGAGCTCGGCGAGAACGGCACGGTCGACTTCGTAGTTGTCCTTGCCGCCGAGGCCGGCGTCATACACCCGGGCGATACTGGGCCGAGTGGGGTCGACACCTACGGGCGGGCGGGCACTTCCCGACGAAGCGGGCGTCATCTTCTGCCTCCGGTACATCGCTGGAGCGGATGGCTCGACAGCCTAATACGGATCGCGCCGTACCCGATCTTGGCACCGAGAAGTCGTCGTCGATTCGAGCCGAGCGGATCGGTCAACGCGACGGCGCACTCGAATCGCGGACGATGAGCTCCGGCTCGAACACCACCTGCCGGTGCTCGTGGTCGGCCTCGCTGGTCTCAGCCAGGAGCAGCTCCGCCGCCGTGCGGCCGAGCAACTGCCGGGGCTGGCGGACCGACGACAACGGCACCGCCGCGGCAGCGGCGAAGTCGATGTCGTCGTAGCCGACGATCGCGACGTCGTGCGGCACCCGCAGACCCGCATGAGTCAGCGCCTGCAGCACCCCGAGCGCGACGAGGTCATTGGCACAGAACACCGCCGAGGGCAGCTCAGTACGTGGCAGCGCGGCGATCTGGTCACCGGCCTCCCGGCCGGCGGCGACGTTGAGGGCCGGCGTGGTCATGACATCCATGCGCACGTCGGCGGTGCCGGAGTTGATCGCCGACAGCGCCCCGTCGTAGCGCTCTTGCACCTGCCGCAACGCGAAGGGCCCGCCGACGAACAGGATCTGCTGGTGCCCGGCGTCGATCAGGTGTTCCGCAGCGAGCCGGCCACCGAGAAGGTCGTCGACGGCCACCGAACACTCCTCGCCCGGCTTCCCGGGCCGGTCGAACAGGACGACGGGGGTGCCTCGCTCGCGAAGCGCGGCGATCCGCCCGTCGGATTCGTCGATGGGGTTGATGAGCACGCCTTGAACCCGCATCTCGGCCAGCAGGGCCAGATGCGATTCCTCCTTGTGGTGGTCCTCGTCGGTGTTGCAGAGAATCACCGCGAGGCCTTCACGGTTCGCCACCTCTTCGACGCCGCGGGCGACGTCGGTGAAGAACGGGTTCGCGACGTCGAGCACGACCAGCCCGATGGTCCTGCTGCGCCCCACGCGCAACTGGCGAGCGGAGTCGTTGCGGACGAAGCCGAGTTCCGAGATCGCGGCATGGACCCGTTCCCTGGTCTGCTCGGCCACCAACTCGGGACGATTGAGCACGTTCGACACGGTGCCGACCGACACGCCCGCGCGGACCGCGACCTCACGGATATTCGGAGAGGAGCCAGCCATCTCGGCAGCTTACTGCGTCGCTGCATCGGCGCGGCCGACACCGGCCACTTGACGGCGCCGGATCGGCAGGCGTAGGTTCCCTCACGAGATGAAACGATTCATAGCGTGGTGTGTCCAGGTGGGCCGCCCCGCTGTCACGCGGCAGCGCAACCACGGGGACGCCGGCCGTTCGGGCCGGCGAACGGAGGCGTAATGAGCTCTCACGAGACGGTCAAGGCGGCGGTGCGTGGACTGGGGGTGGAGACGGCGTCGTGGGCCTACGCGAACTCCGGCACCCGCTTCAAGGTCTTTCCGCAACCCGGGGTACCCCGAGACCCGTACGAGAAGATCGACGACGCCGCCCAGGTCCACCGCTTCACCGGCGCGGCGCCGTCGGTGGCGCTGCACATCCCGTGGGACAAGGTCGACGACTACGACGCTCTGGCCCGCCACGCGAGCGCCCGAGGCGTACGCCTCGGCACGATCAACGCGAACGTCTTCCAGGACGAGGACTACCGGCTCGGCAGCGTCACCAACCCGGACCCGGCGGTACGCCGTAAGGCGGTCGACCATCTGCTCGAGTGCATCGACATCATGGACGCCACCGGCTCCCGCGACCTCAAGCTGTGGTTCGCCGACGGCACCAACTACCCCGGCCAGGACAGCATCCGCGCCCGGCAGGACCGGCTGGCCGAGGCGCTGGACGAAACGTACCGGCGACTGGGCGACCAGCAACGCATCCTGCTGGAGTACAAGCTGTTCGAGCCGTCGTTCTACACCACCGACGTGCCCGACTGGGGCACGTCTTACGCGCACTGCCTGCGCCTCGGCGAGCGGGCCCAGGTCGTCATCGACACCGGGCACCACGCACCGGGGACGAACATCGAGTTCATCGTGGCGTTCCTGCTGCGCGAACGGAAACTCGGCGGCTTCGACTTCAACTCCCGGTTCTACGCCGACGATGACCTCATGGTCGGCGCCGCGGACCCGTTCCAGCTGTTCCGGATCATGCACGAGATCGTCGCCGCGGGTGCACACGCGCCCGAACACGGCATCGCCTTCATGCTCGACCAATGTCACAACATCGAGCCCAAGATCCCGGCCGTCATCCGCTCGGTCATGAACGTCCAGGAAGCCACCGCCAAAGCGCTGCTCGTCGACGCCGACGCGTTGGCGACGGCCCAGCGCGACGGCGATGTCCTGGGCGCGAACGCGGTCCTGATGGACGCCTTCAACACCGACGTGCGGCCGCTGCTGGCCGAGATGCGCCAGGAGCAGGGGCTCGATCCGGATCCCATGGCGGCCTACCAGCGGTCGGGCTACTTCGACACGATCCGGGCCGAGCGGGTGGGCGGCGTTCAGGCCGGCTGGGGTGCATGAGTCCGTGCCGCGCTACTGCCTCGTCGGCCAGGTACGACCGGACCGGCTGGACGAATATCGTCGGCGACATGCCGAGGTCTGGCCCGAGCTGCTCAACGCGCTGAAGGATGCCGGATGGCGCCAGTACTCCCTGTTCCTCGGTACTGACGGTCTGCTGGTGGGTTACGTCGAGGCCGACGACCTCGCCGCTGCACAGGCCGCCGTCGAAGCCACCGAGGTCAACGCCGCCTGGCAACGCGAGATGTCCGACCTGTTCGCCGGTCTGGACGGCCAACCCCCCGACCAGAACTGGCGGCTGCTCGACGAAGTCTTCAACCTCGACGACCAATTGGCCGCCGCACGATCCGGCCCCGACGCGAGGCCGACCGAACCCGGGAAGGACCGATGAACGCGACTCCACCGGCCGTGGCCGAACTCGTCCAGCGAAGTCATCGGCTGGGCGCTGACCCGCGCAACACGAACTACGCCGGCGGCAACACGTCGGCCAAGGCTACGGCGACCGACCCCGTCACCGGCGACGACGTCGAACTGCTGTGGGTCAAGGGTTCCGGTGGCGATCTGGGCACGCTGAGCGAGCAGGGGCTGGCCGTGCTCCGCCTGGACCGGATGCGCGCGCTACCCGGGGTTTACGCGGGGGTGGAGCGCGAGGACGAGATGGTGGCGGCGTTCGACTACTGCCTGCACGGCAAGGGTGGCGCGGCGCCGTCCATCGACACCGCCATGCACGGACTGCTCGATGCCGCCCATGTGGATCACCTGCACCCGGACGCGGGGATCGCGCTGGCCACCGCGGCCGATGGCAAGGCGCTGACCAGGCAATGCTTCGGCGACCGGGTGCTGTGGGTGCCGTGGCGGCGACCCGGATTCCAGCTCGGGCTGGACATCGCCGCCATCGCGGCCGACAACCCGCAGGCGATCGGCTGCATCCTCGGCGGCCACGGGATCACCGCGTGGGGTGCCACCAGCGCCGAGTGTGAAGCGAACTCGTTGGAGATCATCCGCACCGCGGAACGGTTCCTCGCCGAGAACGGCGTGGCCGAGCCGTTCGGGCCCGTCCTGGCCGGCTTCGAGGCCCTGCCCGAGGCGCAGCGCCGCGAACGCGCCGCCGCGCTGGCGCCGATGTTGCGGGGGCTGGCCTCCACCGACCGTCGGCAGGTCGGGCACTTCACCGACAGCGACGTCGTGCTGGACTTCCTCAGCCGCGAGAAACTGCAGACGCTGGCCGAGCGGGGTACCTCCTGCCCGGACCACTTCCTGCGCACGAAGGTCCGCCCGCTGGTGCTGGACCTGCCCGCGACGGCGCCGCTCGACGACGTCATCGCCCGGCTGCGAGAACTGCATGCCGAATACCGCGAGCAGTACGCGGCCTATTACCAGCGCTACGCCACCGCCGACAGTCCACCGATGCGTGGCGCCGACCCGGCGATCGTGCTGGTCCCCGGCGTCGGCATGTTCAGCTTCGGCAAGGACAAGCAGACCGCCCGGGTCGCCGGGGAGTTCTACGTCAACGCGATCAACGTGATGCGCGGCGCCGAGGCGGTCTCCACGTACACGCCGATTCCGGAGAGCGAGAAGTTCCGGATCGAGTACTGGGCGCTGGAAGAGGCGAAACTCCAGCGCATGCCCAAGCCGAAGCCGCTGGCCACGCGGGTCGCGCTGGTGACCGGAGCCGGTTCGGGCATCGGGCGGGCCATCGCACACCGACTGGCCGCCGAAGGCGCGTGCGTGGTGGTGGCCGACCTCGACGGTGACTCGGCAGCCGCGGTCGCCGGTGAGATCGGCGGGGCCGACGTGGCGGTGCCGGTCACCGCGGACGTCACCGACGAAGACCAGGTCGCCGCTGCGATCCGGCACGCGGCGCTGGCCTTCGGCGGCGTCGACCTGGTGGTGAACAATGCCGGGTTGTCGATCTCGAAACCGCTGCTGGAGACCACCACGCGCGATTGGGACCTGCAGCACGACGTCATGGCCAGGGGGTCGTTCCTGGTCTCTCGCGAGGCCGCGCGGGTGATGATCGAGCAGGGCCTCGGCGGCGACATCGTCTACATCGCGAGCAAGAACGGCGTGTTCGCCGGGCCGAACAACGTCGCCTACGGCGCAACCAAGGCCGACCAGGCGCATCAGGTGCGGTTGCTCGCCGCCGAGTTGGGCGAGCACGGCATCCGGGTCAACGGCGTCAACCCCGACGGCGTCGTCCGGGGCTCGGGCATCTTCGCCGGCGGTTGGGGCGCGCAACGCGCCGCCGTGTACGGCGTCCCCGAGGACGAGCTCGGCGCGTTCTACGCCCAGCGCACGCTGCTCAAGCGGGAGGTCCTGCCCGAACACGTCGCCAATGCCGTCCTCGCGCTGACCGCGGGCGAGCTCAGCCACACCACCGGGTTGCACGTCCCGGTCGACGCCGGGGTGGCCGCCGCGTTCCTGCGCTGATCCCATCGGTGATCGTTGGCGCGAATCGGTCGCCAGGGGAACCGGAATCCGCCAACGATCACGTCGAAGGAAGGAGAGAGGCGGTGCCCGAGTCCACCGTCGCCGCCGTCGACCTCGGCGCGTCCAGCGGTCGCGTCATGCTCGCGCGGGTCGGCCGCGACCGGCTCGACCTGACCGAGGTCCACCGGTTCGCGAACGTTCCGGTGCGACTTCCCGACGGGCTGCACTGGGACATCCTCCGGATCTACCGCGACGTGCTGGACGGGCTGGCCGCCGCGCGTCGTGCCGCCGACGGCGAAGTGGACAGCATCGGGATCGACTCCTGGGCGGTGGACTACGGGCTGCTCGACGCGCGGGGCGCCCTGCTGGGCAACCCCTACCACTACCGTGACACCCGCACCGACGGGGCGGCCGAGACCGTGCACGCGCAGATCGGCGTCGACGACCTCTATGCCACCACCGGCCTGCAGTTCCTGCCGTTCAACACCATCTACCAGCTGGCCGTCGAAGGCCCGGTGCTCCAGCAGGCCAGCCGGGTGGCGCTCATCCCCGACCTGCTGACGTACTGGCTGACCGGGCGGCACGGGGTGGAGATGACGAACGCCTCGACGACCGGGCTGTTCGATGCTCGACGCCGGGCCTGGGCCGACGACGTCATCCGCCGGGTTGGCCTGCCGCTGGGCCTGTTCGGCGAGCTGCGCCCGCCCGGTGTCGTGCTGGGGCCGCTGCTGGCTGGGGTACGAGACGACACCGGGTTGCCCGAGTCCACCGTCGTCACCGCCGTGGGCTCGCACGATACGGCGTCGGCCGTGGTCGGCGTCCCCGCCGCCGACGAGCGGTTCGCCTATGTGTCGTGCGGAACGTGGTCCCTGGTCGGTGTGGAGCTCGACCAGCCGGTACTCACCGACGCCGGGCGCGCGGCGAACTTCACCAACGAGCTGGGCGTCGACAACACCGTCCGGTACCTGCGCAACGTGATGGGGCTGTGGTTGCTCAGCGAGTCCATCGCCGTTTGGGAACGCGCCGGGCTGGTCAGCGACCTGCCGACGCTGCTGGCGATGGCCGCCGAAGCCGGCCCGGGCGGTCCGGTGATCGACCCGGACGACCCGGTTTTCCTGCCACCCGGCGACATGCCGGCCCGCATCGAGGACGCGTGCCGCCGCGCAGGGCTGCCCGTGCCGACCGGGCAAGGTGCGCTCGTACGGTGCATCCTCGACAGCCTCGCCGCGGCGTACTCCCGGACTGTGCGCGAGGCGGTGGCGTTGTCCGGGCGCGACGTCGACGCCGTCCACCTCGTCGGTGGTGGCGCGCAGAACGAGCTGTTGTGCCAGCTCACCGCCGATGCCTGCGGATTGCCGGTGGTGGCCGGGCCGGTGGAGGCGACGGCGCTGGGCAACGTCTTGGTCCAAGCCCGTGCGCTGGGTGCGATCAGCGGTGACCGGTGGAGCATGCGGGCGCTGATCCGCGCCACTCACCCCACCCGCCGCTACGAGCCTCGCAGTCCTTTTCGACCACAGCGTCACCCCCGCCGATGACGACGTCCGAGCCCGCTGGGATCCTCAGCACACTGCGGTTCTTCGCCCGGCACCTCCGCTAAGCTCCCGGGCGTGATCCAGCCAACCACCGCGGCCCGGCTTTCTCGCCGGCTGGCCGCCGCCCAGTCCGAGGCCCGGCTCCCATCGATCGTCGGTGGGCTGATCCGTGGCGGGGAGCTGATCTGGTCCGACGCGCACGGCACCATCGACGGCCGCGCCAACGGCCACGAGGTCGACGAGCACACGCAGTACCGCATCGGATCGATCACCAAGACTCTGGTGGCCGTGGTCGTGATGCGATTGCGGGACGAGGGCGCGCTGGACCTCGCCGATCCGTTCGAGCGCCACGTGCCCGGCACCCCGATCGGTCACGTCACCATCGCTCAACTACTGTCGCACGGCTCGGGGCTGAAGGCGGAGACCGACGGGCCGTGGTGGGAACGCACCCCCGGCGATCAGTGGCGCGCGCTGGCCGAACAGCTCGACCTGCGGCACCCGCCGGGGCAGCGGTTCCACTACTCCAACGT
This sequence comes from Actinomycetes bacterium, assembly GCA_021793295.1. Classification (GTDB taxonomy): domain Bacteria; phylum Actinomycetota; class Actinomycetes; order Jiangellales; family Jiangellaceae; genus Haloactinopolyspora. The sequence continues at coordinate 37,786 of JAJYTA010000008.1, read as the reverse complement.
CGGCTACGCCGCACTCGGCGAGCTGATCGCCCGCCTACGCGGCAGCTCCTGGTCGCGCGCGGTGTCCGAAGAGTTGCTCGAACCTCTGGGCATGGACCGCACGACGAAACGTCCGGTGGCTCCGCACGCACACGGGCTCGCGGTGCATCCGTTCGCCGACGTCGTGCTCGCCGAACCCGAGCACGACGCCGGGGCGATGGCGCCGGCCGGCCAGCTGTGGTCGACGTTGCGCGACCTGGCTCGCTGGGCCGGCTTCCTCGCCGGACACACGCAGGGACTGCTCAGTCCGGACACGCTCGCTGAGATGCGCGTACCGATGGTCATCGACGACATCCCCGGCGTCGCGTGGACCGCCGCGCACGGCCTGGGCGTTCAGGTGTGGAACATCGACGGCCAGCGCTTCGTCGGCCACGGTGGTTCGATGCCCGGGTTCCTGGCGACGGTACGCGTGGACGTCGAATCCGGCGACGGCGTCGTCCTGTTCACGAACTCCACGACCGGCCTGCCGCGAGATCTGGCCTCCGGCCTGTTGGCCGAGGTGGCCCAGGCCGAGCCCACGCCGATCCAGCCATGGCACGTGACGCAGCTGCCGACGGGCACGCTCGACCTGGTCGGGCCGTGGTACTGGGGCCCGGCACCGTTCGACGTCCGCGCCGGTGACGACGACCTGCTGCGGCTCGCGCCCCGGGAGGGGACGTCGCGAGCGTCACGGTTCCGGCCGGTCGGACGCGACCGCTGGATCGGACTGGACGGTTATTTCGCCGGCGAGCCGCTGGTGGTGATCCGGCGTTCCGACGGGTCGGTCAGTCACCTCGACCTCGCATCGTTCCGGTTCACCCGCACGCCCTACGCCCCGGACGCGGACGTGCCCGGCGGTGTGGATCCCGCGGGGTGGCACTGACCGCACCGATCCCACCCGGCGGGCCCGGGCTGGAGATCATAGAAATCGAAAACCCGGGTACGAGACGGCGCAGTACTGATCATCCGGTACTCGAACGGGAGCCCACCCGACCCCGGAGTGCGTCGTATGACCGTCCTCGCCGATGCGAGCCTGCGCCTGGATGCCGGCTTCACCGACTACGCCCTGATCGCGATCTATTTCATCTTCGTGCTGGGCATCGGCCTGATGGCGCGGTACTCGGTGTCGGACAGCCTCGACTTCTTCCTCTCCGGCCGATCGCTGCCGGCCTGGGTCACCGGCTTGGCGTTCATCTCCGCGAACCTGGGCGCGATCGAGATCGTCGGTATGTCGGCCAACGGTGCGCAGTACGGCATGCCGACGATGCACTACTTCTGGGTGGGCGCGGTCCCGGCCATGCTGTTCCTGGGCGTGGTGATGATGCCGTTCTACTACGGCTCCAAGGTGCGCAGCGTCCCGGAATTCATGCTGAAGAGATTCAGTGCACCGGCCCACCTGGTCAACGCGATCACCTTCGCCGTCGCCCAAGTCCTGATCGCCGGCATCAACCTGTACTTGCTGGCCACCTTGATCAATGTGCTGCTGGGCTGGCCGATCCCGATCTCGGTGGTCGCGGCTGCGGTCGTGGTGCTGTGCTACATCACGCTCGGCGGTCTCTCGGCTGCGATCTACAACGAGGTGCTGCAGTTCTTCGTCATCGTCGCGGCGCTGTTCCCGCTCACCGTCGTCGCCTTGCAGCGAGTCGGGGGTTGGGACGGACTGGTCAGCCGGGTCGAGCAGGAGGCGTCGCCGGCACAGACCGGAGCATGGCCGGGCACCGAGCTGGCCGGGTTCGACTCCAGTGTGCTGTCGGTGATCGGCATCGTGTTCGGACTGGGCTTTGTCTTGTCCTTCGGCTACTGGACGACGAACTTCGTCGAGGTGCAGCGGGCGATGGCGTCCAAGAGCATGTCGGCGGCCCGGCGGACGCCCATCATCGGGGCGTTCCCGAAGATGTTCATCCCGTTCCTCGTGGTCATCCCGGGCATGATCGCCGCGGTGCTGGTGCCCGAACTGGCCGAGTACAAGCGCACCGAGTCCGCCGAGGCCGGCGTCGATTACAACGACGCGCTCCTGCTGCTGATTCGCGACCTGGTGCCCAACGGGATGCTCGGACTGGCGATCTCGGGCCTGTTGGCATCGTTCATGGCCGGTATGGCCGCCAACGTCAGCTCGTTCAACACCGTGTTCAGTTACGACATCTGGCAGCGTTACATCGTCAAGGACCGGCAGGACTCCTACTACCTCCTGGTCGGGCGCGTCGTCACGGTGGTCGCCACCGTCATCGCCGTCGGCACGGCGTTCATCGCCGCGAGCTACGCCAACCTCATGGACTACCTGCAGCAGCTGTTCTCGTTCTTCAACGCGCCGCTGTTCGCGACGTTCATCTTGGGCATGTTCTGGAAGCGGATGACGCCGACCGCGGGTTGGGTCGGGCTGGTGTCGGGGACCCTGGCGGCGGTGACGGTGTTCGTCATGTCCGAGACCGGCGTCGTCGAACTCCCCGGGCAGGGGACGGCGTTCGTGGCAGCTGGGGCTGCCTTCGCGGTCGACATCGTCGTCAGCGTCGCCGTCACGACGGTCACGGCTCCGAAACCGGCTCGTGAGCTGGTGGGACTGGTGTACGGGCTGACCCCCCGCGACAGCTTCCACGATCCGCGCGACGAGGGTCAGTCCTGGTACCAGCGCCCGGGTCTCATGGCCGGCATCACCTTGGTGCTCGTCATCGCCTTGAACATCATCTTCGCGTGAGGAGCTGCTCATGAACGCCAGCGATCATCGGTCCGGGCGGAAAAGCTGGGCCAGCGCGTTCGACATCCGCCTGGTCATCGCCGCGCTGCTGGCCGTCTTCGGCGTGATCATCCTGCTCATGGGGTTGTTCGGCACGAGCCAAGCCGACATCGACCGGGCCGGCGGCACGAACCTCAACACGTGGACCGGGGCGGGCCTCTTAGTCGCCGCCGCCGTGTTCGCTGTGTGGGCGCGGCTGCGGCCGGTGCCGGTGGCCGACGATGACGCGAACCACGATGACGTGGTGTGATGTCACCCGAGCTCGCTGACTTCCGCGGCGCGCAATCCGAACGCACTGCGGCGACGTACATAAGGACGTGGGAGTGTCGGACGAGGCGCTGCTCGCCGGAATCGCCACCGGCGACGCCGACGCGATGGCGACATTCGTCCGGCGATATCAGGGGCGGGTCTACGGGATGGCGCTGTCGATCGTGGGTGTGCCGGCCATCGCTGAGGAGGTGGCGCAGGAAGCATTCGTGCGCGCCTGGCGACATGCGGGCAACTACGATCCGCGCCGCGCCCAGGCGGTGACGTGGCTGCTCACGATCACCCGCAACGCCGCGATCGACGTCGTCCGGGTACGACGTGAGCGGCCCACCGAGCCGTCGGTGATCGCTGAGATGATGCTGGCCGGGAGCGATCCCGGCACGCGGGTCGAGGAGGGCCACCGCATCAGCGCGGCGCTGCGTTCGCTGCCGCGTGAGCAAGCGGTGGCGGTGCTGCTGTCGGTGCATTTCGGCTTGACGGCCCGAGAGATCGGCGAACAGCAACAGATCCCGCTGGGGACGGCGAAGACACGCATCCGGACCGGCCTGCTGCGCCTACGGAAGATCTTGGAGGTGAGCCCATGAGCGATCACACCGATCCGGATGGCTGCACCTCGCTCGCCGAGAGCTTGGCCGAAGTGGCGACCGGCGCCGCCAGTGGCCCGGACCGCGCACGGGTGCTCGATCACCTCGCCGAATGCGACGACTGCCGCCACGAGCTCGAACAGCTGACGAGGGTGGCCGACGAGGTGTTGCTGCTGGCACCCCAACACGAGCCGCCGGCCGGGTTCGAGAGCGCGGTGCTCGACCGCATCGCCGCAGCAGATAAACCGGCGAGTCGTCCGCGTCGGCGGTGGGTCCGGAACCTGGTGTTGGCCGCTGCCGCCCTGGTGATCGGGCTCGCCGGCGCGGGCATCGTGTGGACGTCGACCTCGGACGAGCGCGAACTCGCGGCGAACTACAGCGAGACCCTCGACGTCGCCAACGGTCAGTATTTCTCCGCCGCGCCCATCGTCGACAGCGGCGGGACTCAGGTCGGGCACGTGTTCCTCTACCAGGGGGAGCCCTCGTGGGTGTTCGCGGTCCTCGGCGGTGCTCCGGCTCCCGGCGTCTACGACGTCCAAGTGGCGACGGACACCTCGACCGACACTGTGGCGACCTGCCACGTCGAGGCCGAGACCGGAGGCGCCGGCGGAACCATCGACGCCGCCATCTACCAGGTCCGCGAGGTCCGGCTGGTCGCTCCTGACGGCCCCACCCTCGTCGCCACCCTCCATGAATGATCATGTTCACTAGGCAAATCCCTGCCACACCACCTGTGCACGCCTAGTGGTCCAGCACAACGCCTAGTGGTGTGCCCACCATGCCTCGGCGGCACGCCCTGGTACGTCCCGCCGTTGCTACAGCAGTGGCAGCAGACTCGTCAGGTCCGCGCGTTCCCCACTCGCCGCCACCGACCCGGCCGCGACCTCGTCCGCCCAGGTCGTCCGCCCGGCGGCCAGCCGGAGCCACACGTGCGGGGCCATCTCGACCACGTTGGGCGGGGTGCCCCGTGTGTGCCGCGGGCCGGCCACACATTGGACCGCCGCATACGGCGGCACCCGCACCTCGACGCTACGTCCCGGCGCACGCTCGGCCAGCACCTCGAGCAGTGCCCTCGTCGCCAGCCGGTTGACATCACGGGGCACCGAAGGCGGCGCGGTGCCCGCAACCGAGCGAGCGAAGTCGTCAGCGTGCACGGCGACCTCGATGACCCTGGTCAGCAGGTAATCCGCGAGTCGAACGGGAACCCGGCGCGTCGCAACGACCTGGTCGCGCAGGCCGATCCGCTCGATGACGGCCGTGGCGGCCTTGAACCGTTCGTCGATGATCGCCAACAGCGCCGATGGCTCGCGGCTTGCGTCGTCGGCCATCCGTTTTGCCGCATCGGCGATCGTGGCGGCGACGTCGCCGTACGAGGCCAGATAACTGCTCACCGTGTCCGGCGCGATCCCTCGCCCGGCCACCTCCACGGCGGTCACGGAGTCGGCGACGCTAGCCATGTGCGCCGCGAGGTCGGCGATGTTCCAGCCCGGTAGAACGCTCGCCGCACTCCACGCCGTCTCCGGCAGCTCGGCCAGCCACGACCGAATCGCGTGATGTCCCTCCGCGTACGCGGCCCATACCGCCGCAGGATCGATCCGTTTCGCCACGTGTGCAGCGTAGGCACTGCGCGTCGATCACCGATGAACACCCCCGGAAGCCAGCGGACGCTAGCACCGACACGGCTTGACGTATGGTCGGCTTTCCCCGACCATACGGCTATGGCCGACCAGTCTGGTACTCCCGACTATGAACTCGCCGGCGAGCTCGAGCTCGCCGATCCGGCTCAGTACCGTGCCCTGTTCGACGAGACTCGTCTGAAGATCATCGATCTCCTCCTCGAACGCGCGGCGACGACGTCGGAGCTGGCCGACGCGCTGGGCAAGCCGAAGGGCACCGTCGGCCACCACCTGAAGGTCTTGGAGCACGCAGGACTGGTCCGCGTCGTGCGGACCCAGATGGTCCGCGCCATCGAGGCCAGGTACTACGGCCGCACCGCGCGTACCTACCTGTTCGAAGGACGTGACCGCGACAGTTTCGACGGCATCGGCACCGACCCGACGACCTTGATGGCCAACGCCGCAGCGGAGATGGCGAACCTGCCGGACGAATCACCGCCCGGATTGCCGGCCATGAGTTCGGTCCGCTATGCGCGCATCCCGGCCGAGCGGGCCGAGGAGTGGCAACGCCGGCTCAGCGAACTCTCCGTGGAATTCGTCAGCGAACCGCGCGCGGGCGACGTCACGTTCGGCCTGGTCGTGGCCATCTATCCGACCGATCGGCCCCGTCTTCCCGACCCGGGCCAGCCGCGGTGACCGCCCACCCCGGCGACCGCCCCGCACGCGCGACCCACCTGGGCCCCGGCTACCGGAAGCTGTGGATCGCCTCAACCGTCACCAACCTCGGCGACGGCCTGTCCATCGTGGCGATCCCGTGGCTGGCCTCGGCCATCACCCGCGACCCGTTACAGATCGCCCTGGTCTCCCTGGCGACCCGGGTCCCGTGGCTGCTGTTCTCGCTGCCCGCCGGCGTCATCACCGACCGAGTCGATCGCCGGAAGCTGGTCGCGACGATGGACGCCCTGCGCTTCGCCGTGATGCTCGCCTTCGCCGTCGCCGTCACCGCTGTGCAAGGTGGGCTGGCCACCCCGCAGCAGGTCGAGGCCGGGACGGGCGACCTGCCCACCCACCCGGCTCCCCTGCTGGCCCTGATCTACGCCGCAGCCTTCCTGCTCGGCACGGCCGAAGTGCTGCGCGACAACACCGCCCAGACTCTGCTGCCGTCCGTCGTGGCCAAGGATCAGCTGGAGAAGGCGAACGGGCGCATGTGGGGTGCGGAGCTGGTGGCCAGCCAGTTCGTCGGCCCGCCGTTGGCCGGCGCGCTGCTGGGGCTGGCCTTCGCCGTCCCGTTCTTCGTCAACGCCGGTGCGTTCGCCATTGCCGCGGCGCTCGTGTTCAGCCTCGCCGGCCAGTTCACGCCTCGTGGCCAGACGACGTCCGGCCGGATCGCCTGGCGCTCGGAGATCGGCGAAGGCTTGCGCTGGCTCTGGCACACGCCGCTGCTGCGGACGCTGGCGATCATGCTGGGTGCCGCCAACGCGCTGAGCACCATGGCTGAAGCGGTGCTCGTCCTGTTTGCCCAAGAGGTGCTCACCCTGGATGCCGGGCGGTTCGGCTTACTGCTCACCGGTGCGGCAGTCGGCGGGGTGCTCGCCTCCCTGGTGGCCGACCGCATCAGCATCCGGTTCGGGTCGGGCCGGGTCCTGGTGCTGTCCCTGGTGGGTATGGGCCTCGCCCAAGCCGTCATCGGGTTGTCAACGTCCGGGGTCGTCGTGTGGGCGGTGTTCGCGTCGGTCGGCTTCCTGGCCGTGCAGTGGAACGTCATCACCGTCTCCCTGCGCCAGACCATCACGCCCGACCACGTACTCGGCCGCGTCAACTCCGGCTACCGGTTCTTCGGTTGGGGCGCGATCTCGCTGGGCACGGCGCTCGGCGGAGCGATGGTCACCCTCGGCGAGACCGTCGTCGGTCGGGAGTGGGCGCTGCGGTTGCCGTTCCTCGTCGGCGCAGCGCTCCACATCGCGATTCTGATCTACGTGGTACCCCGGCTGACGACGGCGCGGATCGAGCAGGCCCGCGCTCAGGCGTCGAACGCCGCCGGGAACGTCGACTCGTGAGCACGGCGAAGTTCGTCCAGATCGACGTCGAAGAGGTCGTCGACGCTCAGCGCCGCCCCACCGACGACGCCGATGCGCTGGTTCGGGTACCCCCGCTCGGCGCACAACCGCACGAACCGCTCGTCCGTGTCCGGCGACACGGCGACCAGCGCCCGCCCCTGCGACTCGGAGAACAGGAACACGAACGGGTCGATGCCGCCGGGCACCGCTACGCGCGCGCCCACGCCGTACCGCAGAGTCGACTCGACCAGCGCCTGCGCCAAGCCACCGTCGGAGAGGTCGTGAGCGGCATCGATCAGCCCGTCTCGCGCCGCTGCGATCAAGATCTCGCCCAGCTGGCGCTCGGCGTCGAGGTCGACCGCAGGTGGTAGCCCGCCGAGGTGCCCGTGCACGACGTGGGCCCATTCCGAGCCGCCGAACTCCTCACGCGTCGTCCCGAGCAGGTAGATCGCGTGCCCGGTCTCGCGGAACCCCAACGGGGTCCGGCGAGCGACGTCGTCGAGGACGCCGAGGACCCCGACGACGGGGGTGGGCAGGATCGCGACGTCACCGGTTTGGTTGTACAACGACACGTTGCCGCCGGTCACCGGCGTACCGAGGGTCTGGCAGCCGTCGGCGAGCCCACGGACGGCTTCGGCGAACTGCCACATCACGCCCGGATCCTCCGGCGAGCCGAAGTTCAGGCAGTCGGTGACGGCAACCGGGCGCGCCCCGCTGGTCGCGACGTTGCGGTACGCCTCGGCCAGGGCCAGCTGAGCTCCGGCGTACGGGTCGAGCTTGGTGTACCGGCCGTTGCCGTCGGTCGCGACGGCCACGCCCAACCCGGTCTGGTCGTCGATGCGGACCACGCCGGCGTTCTCCGGCTGGGCCAACACGGTGTTGCCGAGCACGTAGCGGTCGTACTGGTCGGTGACCCACGACTTCGACGCGAGATTCGGCGCCGCGGCCAGCTGCAACAACGTCTCCCGCAGCTGCGCACCACCGGCCGGGCGGGGCAACGACGACGGCGACGCCGCCTGCAGGTCGTCCTGCCAGGCCGGACGCTCGTACGGTCGCTCGTACACCGGGCCGTCATGGGCGACGGTGCGCGGGTCGACGTCGACGATCGTCTCGCCGTGCCAGTCGATGACCAGTCGGCCCGTGTCGGTCACCTCGCCGATGACGGCGGTCTCGACGTCCCACTTCGCCGTGATGGCGAGGAACGCATCGAGATTCTCCGGAGCGACGACGCCCATCATGCGTTCCTGCGACTCCGACATGAGGATCTCGCCAGGCGTGAGGCTCGGGTCGCGCAGCAGCACTTTCTCGAGGTCGACGTGCATGCCGCCGTCGCCGTTGCTGGCCAACTCCGACGTGGCACACGAGATGCCGGCAGCGCCGAGGTCCTGGATGCCCTCGACGACCCGCGCGGAGAACAGCTCGAGGCAGCACTCGATGAGCACCTTCTCCATGAACGGGTCGCCCACCTGGACCGACGGGCGCTTGCTGGGCTTCGTGTCGTCGAAGCTCTCCGACGCCAGGATCGACGCCCCGCCGATGCCGTCACCGCCGGTCCGCGCTCCGAACAGCACGATCTTGTTGCCGACGCCCGAGGCGTTGGCCAGGTGGATGTCCTCGTGCCGCAACACACCCACGCAGAGCGCGTTGACCAGCGGGTTGGCGGCATAGCTGGGATCGAACACGACCTCCCCGCCGATGTTCGGCAGGCCGAGGCAGTTGCCGTATCCCCCGATGCCCGCCACCACACCGGGCAGGACGCGCTTCGTGTCGGGTGCATCCATCGGACCGAACCGCAGCGGGTCCATCACCGCGATCGGCCGCGCGCCCATGGCCAGGATGTCGCGGACGATGCCGCCCACTCCGGTGGCGGCGCCCTGGTAAGGCTCGACGTAGGACGGGTGGTTGTGCGACTCGATCTTGAAGGTGACGGCGTAGCCGTGCCCGACGTCGACGACCCCGGCGTTCTCGCCCATCCCCACCAGGAGAGCATCGGAGTGCGGAGCCTGTTCGCCGAAGCGCCTCAGGTGGACCTTGGAGCTCTTGTACGAGCAGTGCTCGGACCACATGACGCTGTACATCGCCAGTTCGGCATTGGTCGGGCGGCGCCCGAGGATGTCGCGGATGCGGTCGTACTCGTGCTCCTTGAGCCCCAACTCCGCCCACGGCTGCTCGTGGTCGGGTGTCTTGGCAGCGACTTCGGTGGTGTCGAGTTCCATGGTCACGCGTGCGCCATCCCCTCGAGCACCGAGGTGAAAAAGCCGAGCCCGTCCGTTGTGGGGCCGGTCAGGGCGTCGACGGCGTGTTCGGGGTGCGGCATCAAGCCGACGACGTTTCCACGTGCGTTGGTGATGCCGGCGATGTCACGCAACGAGCCGTTGGGGTTTTCGCCGACGTAGCGGAACGCCACCCGGCCCTCGGCCTCGAGCTCGTCCAGCGTGCGTTCATCGGCCACGTAGCAGCCGTCGATGTTCTTCAACGGAACGACGATCTCCTGACCCTGCCCGTATGCGCTCGTCCACGACGTCGCCGCGTTCTCGACCCGCAGCCGCTGGTCGCGACAGACGAACCGGAGGTGTTCGTTGCGCAACATGGCGCCAGGCAGCAGGTGCGCCTCGCACAACACCTGGAAGCCGTTGCAGATCCCGAGAACCGGCATCCCGCCGCGAGCGGCGTCCACCACCGCGGACATCACCGGCGCCATCCCCGCGATGGCACCGGCCCGCAGGTAGTCGCCGTAGGAGAATCCGCCCGGCAGCACGACGGCGTCCACGCCGCGCACGTCGGCGTCGGCATGCCACAACACGACCGGGTCACCGCCGGCGACGCGTACGGCGCGCGCGGCGTCGTGGTCGTCGAGCGAGCCAGGGAAAGTGACGACACCGATCCGCACGCTCAGACCCCAGCCTCGACGCGGACCACGAAATCTTCGATGACGGGGTTGGACAGCAGTGTCGACGCCGCCCGTTCGACTTCGGCGACGGCTTCGGGGGTGGCTTCACCGTCGAGTTCGATCTCGAACCGCTTGCCCTGGCGAACCGAGGCGACACCGTCGAAGCCGAGACGGGTCAGCGCTCCATGTACGGCCTTACCCTGCGGATCGAGAATTTCGGGTTTGAGCATGACGTCGACGACGACGCGGGCCACAGGCCACGCTCCTTTGACAAGCGGTCCGAATGGGGCACGACCAGGGTACCTGCTCGCCGGCGCAACGACGGTGTGACGTCAGTCCGGCACGACGAGGCGGAAGCCCACACCGCGAACCGAGACGACCCGCAACTCCTCGACGACCGCCGCGAGCCGCTTGCGCAGCCGCTTGACGGCGGAGACCACCGGATCGGCATCACCGAGGTAGCGGGTGTGCCAGATTCGCGCCATCAGTTCCTCGAAGGTCCAGACCCGCCCCGCGTCACTGGCCAGTATGGCCAGCAGATCGAATTCCCGCGCGCTGAGCTCGATGCTCACCCCGGCCCAGGTGACCTCGCGGGCCGTACTGTCGACACGTAGGTGTCCGTGCTCGATGACGCCCGCTCGCTCGCTGTGGTGGGCCGGGTTCGGCTGCTCCACCAACAGACCTCTCGCGGTCTCGGTGTCCGGGGCCACCAGGACCACAGCCCGCCGGTCGACCGCTCCAGCGATGGCGGCAGTGTCCTGCAGCGTCGTGCCCACACAGATGACGTACGGGGTGACGATTCCCGTCGGCGAGGACCTGGCCATATCCACGTCTTCCCTTCCGGGTGCCCCCCTGGCCCCCTTGCACAAGGCAGCATGACAGGTTTGATCACGTTTGGGTACATCTAGTGGAACATTTCCGGTCATGTCGGCATCACTACGAAGTCAATGCGGCTGAATTCGGTCCTGACATTGACCCTCTTTTGCCCTTGTCGCGACCTTGAGGGCACAGCGTCGCCGCCGCAAGGATGGCTGCACCGCATATCGGGACAAGCGTGACGCAAGTGTCCGATCAGCCGGTCCGGGCCCCTGCGGCACGCACACAAGGAGGCCCCTGTGCACCATCCACCCCCACCTCGCAGGCGGCGACATCTAGCCGCCTTACTCTCCGTGTTCGCCATGGTCACGACGCTGCTTGGGGTTGCTCCGGCGGCCCAGGCAGACTTCGGGCGACCCGCACAGCCCACCGACCCGATGTCGAAGATCGAACAGGACATCTTCGACGACTCGAAGACCAAGAACCTGGCCGACTTTTGGGTCCGTTTCCACGCCGACGCCGACACCGGTCGAGCGGTCGCCGTCGACGACTGGACGGCCCGCGGCCAGATGGTCGTCGACGAGCTCAAGACCACCGCGCAGCGTTCCCAAGCCACTGCGCGCAAAGCCTTGGACCACTACGGCGTGAAGTACGAGACGTACTGGATCACCAACGCGATCCTGGTGCGTGACGGTAACCGGGCGCTGGCGGAGGAACTGGCCAAGCTCGACGCGGTCGAACAGATCCGGGCTCCACGCACCTACCTGCGCCCGGACCCGGTGGAGACGAAGCCGTCCGGCATGGTCACCCAGGCAGTCGAGTGGGGCGTGGCGAATATCAACGCCGACGACGTGTGGAGTGACTACGGTGTGACCGGCGAGGGCATCGTCATCGCCAACATCGACAGCGGGGTCGACTACGACCACCCGGCGCTGGTCGATTCGTACCGCGGGAACAACGGCGACGGTACGTTCGACCACGACTACAACTGGTTCGACGCGACCGGTACCAGCGACGAGCCGTTCGACGGCGACACGCTGGATTCGCACGGCACCCACACGATGGGGACCATGGTCGGCGATGACGGCGCGGGCAACCAGATCGGGGTCGCTCCCGGCGTGCAGTGGATCGCAGCCAACGGGTGCAACACCTGCTCCGACGCCCACCTGATCGCCTCCGGCGAGTGGATGCTGGAGCCGACGGACCTCGGCGGTGAGAACCCCGACGTGTCCAAGCGCCCGCACATCATCAACAACTCCTGGGGCACCCGGACCCCGTCGAACGACCCCTTCATGGAGGACATCCTCACCGAATGGGCCAACGCGGGAATCTTCGGCGTGTGGGCCAACGGGAACAGCGGTAGCTCGTGCGCGACGAGCGGGTCGCCGGGTAGCCGGATATTGAACTACTCCGTCGGCGCCTACGACAGCTCCAACACCATCGCCTGGTTCTCCTCGCGGGGACCCGGGCAGGACGGCGAGATCAAGCCGAACATCGCCGCTCCCGGCGTCGATGTTCGTTCCTCGATCAACAACGGCCAGTACAAGGAGATCTCGGGGACCTCGATGGCCGCGCCGCACGTCGCGGGAGCCATCGCGCTGCTGTGGTCGGCTGCGCCGAGCCTCGTCGGCGAGATCGACGACACTCGTGCGCTGCTGAACGAGACGGCCATCGACACCGCCGACGACCAATGCGGCGGCACGCCGGAGGACAACAACGTGTTCGGCGAGGGCCGCCTCGATGCACTCGCGCTGCTGGATGCTGCGCCAACCGGTGACGCCGGCATGGTGTCCGGCACCATCACCGACGCCGAAGGCGCACCGGTGGCGGCCGCGACCGTCTCGGTCACCGGCGCGGTGGAGCGCGAAACCACCACCGCTGAGGACGGCACCTACGCCATGACCTTGCCGGTGGGCACGTACGACGTCACGGTCTCCGCGTACGGATACGAGGCCACGACCGTCTCAGCCGACATCACGGTGGACGAGACGACCATCGTCGACGTCACGTTGGAGCAGGCGGACTCGTTCGCGGTCACCGGGACCGTGACGGACGAGCTCAGCGGCGCTCCGCTGGCCGGCGCCACCGTGACCGTCAACGGCACGGCGATCCCGCCGGCGACCACCGACGAAGCCGGTCAGTACACGTTCGACGCCGTGCCCGCGGGCGAGTACCAGGTCAGCGTCGACGCGGGGGTGTGCAACTCCGCGACGACGCAGGAGCTGACGGTGCAGGGCCCCACGACACTCGACATCGCCCTGGCCAAGCTCACCGACGACTACGGCTACTTCTGTGCCACCGGAGCAGCGCAGTACGTGGAGGGCGACACCCTGGTCGACCTCGCTGGGGACGAAGAGACCGCCGAGGTCGCGTTGCCGTTCGACTTCCCGCTGTACGGCAACAGCTACGACACCGCGTACCTGTCGACGAACGGCATGATGAACTTCCTGGAACCGTTCACGACCTACGCCAACGCCAGCATTCCGAACCCGAACGAGCCGAACGCGGCGGTGTACCCGTTCTGGGACGACTTCAACATCACCGACGGTGCGATCTACACCGGCACCACCGACGACGGCTTCGTCATCGAGTACCGCAACGCCCACTTCTACGGCAGTGACAGCAACGCGGTCGACTTCTCGGTGACGTTGCGCGAGAACGGCAGTATCACCTTCGCCTACCGCAACCTCGACCCCGCCGTGGAGCGTGAACTCGGCTCCAGCGCGACGGTGGGCATCGAGAACGCCGACGGCACGGACGCGTGGCAGTACTCGTTCAACGAGGCCGTACTCTCCGACGACACCGCCATCACCTTCGCGTTGCCGCCGAACGGCTTCGTCGGAGGGACCATCACCGACGCCAACGACGGACTCGCCGTGGACGGCGCGACCGTGCAGGCGCTGGACGCGGACGGCACCGTCGTGCGAGAGGTCACCACCGGCGACGACGGGCGATACCGCATGCAACTGTTCTTCGGCGCCTACACCGTCCAGGCGGTGAAGTCCGGGTACGTGACCGGCAGCGACGACGTGCTGATCGACGTCGACGGCGAGTCGAACACGGCGGACTTCACTCTGTCGACCGGCATCGCCGACATCGACGGTGGCCCGCTGGCCTGGACCATCACCGAGGGCCAGAGCCGGTCGACCGACCTGACGGTGACCAACACCGGCTCTGCAGAGCTGACCTGGGAGATCGGCGAACTCAACCGGGGCAGCGGTCGGCAGAAGGCACCGACGCCGGACCGTGAGACCGCGGCCGCAGCGGATCCGAACGCCCGCACGGCGTTGGATCAATACTCCGAGGAGCAGCTCGAGGATCTGGGCTCGCGTGAGCTCACCCCGACCGACACCGGCGACGTGGTGACCCAGTGGCCGGCCGAAGGGGTCTCCGTGGCCTGGGGAGTCGGGTACAACGGTGATGTCTGGGTGTCCGACCCGGACAGCATCACCAACAACCAGTTCAGTGCCGACGGCACCCCTGGTGAGGTGTTCCCCGGCAACTGGGGTGGCGACTGGAACGGCGACATGGCACAGGATTCGAGTACCGGTGCGATGTGCCAGGTCAACGTCGGCGGGGACAACGCGATCCACTGCTTCGACCCCGCGGACGGCTCCGAGCAGTACGTCATCTCGGGGCCGGAATGGACGCTGACCTCCCAACGAGGTCTGGCCTACAACCCGACCGATGACACGTTCTACATCGGTGGCTGGAACCAGGGCATCATCTTCACCGTCGCGGGCCAGTCCCACGACAACCCTGGTGAGACGCTCGCCCAGTGTTCGCCGGAGGACGTCTCGGTCGCGGGGCTGGCGTACAACCCGACGGCTGACGTCATGTGGATGGTCAACAGCTCGCTGACCACGTACCTGTACCAGCTCGACCCGGAGACCTGCGCGACGATCTCCACCATCGAGTTCCCTGAGCAGGGCTTCGGACCGGGGGCGGGCCTGGAGCTGGACGCCACCGGTGCGCTGTGGGCCACCAGCCAGCTGACCAACCTCACGTATCTGATCGAGACGGGCGTGCCGCACGTCAGCGACCTGCCGTGGCTCGACGTCGAGCCAGCTACGGGCACGCTCGGACCAGGTGAGTCCACGACGGTGACCGTCACCGTGGACAGCACCGACCTGGACGCTGGTGTGTACGAGGCCACGTTGATGGTCGGCACGAACGCCGGCCGGGTACCGACAGCGCAGGTTCCGGTGTCGCTGCTGGTACCGGCGTATCGGACCGGCGTCAACGCCGGTGGTTCGGAGTACACCGACGCCATCGAGGACGTCTGGTCCGCCGACCAGGCGTACACGGCCGGGTCGTGGGGTTGGGTCGGCCAGCGCGCCGAGACCGACACCACCGACGACGCCATCGGTGGCACCGACGACGAGACGCTCTTCCAGAGCAGGCGGAGGGGCATCTTCGACTACCGGTTCGACGACGTTCCAGCCGGCATGTACGAGATCGAGCTCGGGTTCGCCGAGTTCGAGGCGAACAAGCTGCCGGGACGGCGGATGTTCGACCTCAGCGTCAACGGTGACTACGTGCTCGTGGGCCACGACGTCGCAGCGGAGGTCCGCGGGCTGTGGGCCGACGAGCACACCGTCGTGATCGAGCACGAGGGTGGTCCGCTCACCGTCGACCTGCACGACCGGTTCGGCTACGAACTGCCGATCATCAACGCACTACGCGTGACTGATCGGCCCGACCTGTAGGAGGTTCACGAACCAGTTCCGGGGACGGTGTCGGTTTCGACACCGTCCCCGGATTCGTGCGTCATCTCCCGGAGCACGTGAAGCACCCGGCGAGCGTGGTCGTCGGCGCCCTCGATCTCGTTCAGGGGCGCGACCCGGACCGGACCGTGTGGTGTGGACACATCGACGTACCGGGCGACGTCGTCAGGGGCGGCGAACCGAGTCCGCGCTTCGGAGAAGCCGGAACGCAACCAGAATGTCCCGTCCGGGCAGTGTGCACGAAACCAGTCCCGCAGCCGCCGCGCTGCGGACTGGTCCGGCGTCGATCGCGCCGCGTAGAACCTGGCACCCCGCCGACGACCCGCCTCGATGACGTAGCGATGCACCGTGGCCAGCCGGGCCAGGACTTCGACTGTCTCATCGGTATCGGCGACGGCGAGGTCGTAGTGGTCCACTGGTATTGGCGCGCCCAGGAGATTCGCCGCAGCCGCCCCCTCCACGCGGTACGCGAGGTCGGCGAGCTCAGTGAATGTGAGCCATCGCGACACGGTGATCCGGTCGGCCAGCGGCTCAGCCGCCACCCGAGCGATGGCCGCACGCACGTCGGCGTCGAGCTGCTCGAGCTCGGCTCGGACCTGCCAACCGGCAGCGGCAAGGATGGTGGTCAGCGTCCTGATGGACGGGACACGGCTGGCGCGCTCGTAGCGCGACAACGCATGCCGGCTGACACCGGCCCGCTCGGCCAGCATCCGCTGAGACAGTCCGGCCGCGACCCTCGCGCGCTTGATCAGTCCACCCGCATCCATGTGAGCCACGATGCATCCGGCGAGATGGCGGCCGCGAGGGGCCGAACCGCCAATGTGGACAACGAAGGCCCGCCACGTTCCCCTGTGGACGACGCGATGATGCGACCCAGCCGCTCTACTAGTTCAACGACCGGGGCGGTTCAGCGTCCTGGCGGGCTCGGGCGTCGTTTCGATGGGGGTGACGGTGTGGTCGATAGTTGCCGACTGTGTCACCGTCTCGAGACCGAACCTGTGCCGGTCGCCCTAGGCTCCTCACGCTCGGCCTGGATCTGCGCTCATTGCGCGGTGTGAGGCCGCCCAGCCCGCGGCTCAGAGGATCGGCGCGGGAACATAGGCGGCCGCCTCCGGGTACCGCGCCGCGACCTGCTCCACCTGCCGCACCACCTCGTCCACTTGTGCCCGGGCCGCTCCGGTGAACTCCATCGGCGAGCGAACCAGGGACTCGAGATGGGCGCGGTCGACACCCAGGCGGTCGTCGGCGGCCAAGCGGTCCAGTAGGTCGTTGTGCTCCAGCCCCCGCTCGCGCAGGTCGAGTGCGACGTCGACGGCGTGCTTCTTGATCACTTCGTGAGCGGTCTCGCGCCCGGTTCCCGCCTTCACCGCAGCCATCAGCACGCTCGTCGTCGCCAGGAAGGGCAGGTAACGGTCGAGCTCGCGCGCGATGACGGCGGGATAGGCGCCGAACTCGTCCAGCACGGTCAGGAAGGTCTCGATCAGCCCGTCGAGGGCGAAGAACGCGTCAGGCAGCGCGACCCGGCGCACGACCGAGCAGAAGACGTCGCCCTCGTTCCACTGGGCTCCGGCGAGTTCACCGGTCATCGACGCATAGCCGCGCAACACGACCGCCAGACCGTTGACCCGCTCGCACGAGCGGGTGTTCATCTTGTGCGGCATCGCGCTGGAGCCCACCTGACCCGGTCGGAATCCCTCGGTGACCAATTCCTGACCGGCCATCAGGCGCACCGTCGTGGCCAGCGACGACGGACCGGCGGCCACCTGAACCAGAGCGGACAGGACGTCGTGGTCGAGCGAGCGCGGATACACCTGACCGACGCTGGTCAGGACCCGGTCGAAGCCCAGGTGCCGCGCGACCCGCCGTTCAAGGTCAGCGAGGCGCTCGTGGTCGCCGCCGAGCAAGTCGAGCATGTCCTGCGCTGTGCCCACCGGCCCCTTGATCCCGCGTAGCGGGTAGCGCCCGATCAGCTCGTCCATCCGCTCGAAGGCGACGAGCAGCTCGTCGGCCGCCGAAGCGAACCGCTTGCCGAGCGTGGTGGCTTGTGCGGGCACGTTGTGGCTACGCCCGGCCATCGGGGTGTCGGCGTACTCGGTGGCTCGCGCGGCCAAGCGCACCAGCACGGCGACCGTCCGCTCCCGGACGTGCTCCAGCGACCGTCGGACCTGGAGTTGCTCGACGTTCTCGGTGAGGTCGCGGCTGGTCATCCCCATGTGGATGTACTCGTGACCGGCCAGCGCGTTGAACTCCTCGATACGCGCCTTCACGTCGTGACGGGTCACGCGTTCCCGCTCGGCGATGGAGGCGAGGTCCACGTCGTCGAGCACGTCCTCGTACGCCTCGATCACGCCGTCCGGGACATCGACGCCGAGGTCGCGTTGCGCGCGCAGAACCGCCAGCCACAACCGGCGTTCGAGACCGATCTTGCCGTCGGGGGACCACAACCGGGTCAGCTCGGCTGAGGCGTACCGAGCGGCGAGGACATCAGGGATCTGCGACTTGTCAGGCACTGCCTCATTGTCGCCCACGAGCGAACCCGCCCGCACCACCGCGGGCGAACCTGGACGTTTAGGACACGCCGATCAGGGCACGAACAACCGTGATGATCGAAGAGAGGAACGAACAATGAGCCTGCTGCTGTGGATCCTCGCCGTCGTGCTCGTGATCGGCGGCATCGTCTCGCTGCTGCGTGGGCAGATCCTGTGGGGAATCGTGCTCGTCGTGGTCGGCCTGCTGGTCGGTCCCGGCGGCGTGAGCGTCTTCACCTGATCCGTCACCGGCTGAGAACCGGTACCCGTCCCTGAAAGTCCCTGAGAACCGTGCGAACCCGCTCCGCTGGCATGTCGGCAGGCACGAACATGGCCTGCGCGGCCGGCGGCAGCGGTTCGTCCGGAAAGCCCGCCGACCCTCAGGACCCCGGTGGTCCCGACGACCACCGGACCTTGAGCTCAGTGGCCAGTTCGACCCGGTGGCTGACCAAGTGTCGTCCTTGCAGCACCTGAAGCAGCGTGCTCGCGGCCACCCGCCCCATCTGCTCCAACGGCTGGCGCACCGTGGTCATCGGCGGCGACACCCACTCGCACAGCGGAATGTCATCGAAGCCCACGACACTGAGGTCGTCGGGGATACGCAACCGCGCCTGCCGGGCCGCTTCGTAGGCCCCCAGCGCCTGCTGGTCGCTACCCGCGAAGATCGCCGTCGGCCGGTCGGGCCGGGCCAACAGGTCGCTGGCCTGGCGGAACCCGCCGGCGAACGAAAAATCGTCATAGCGCACCAACTCGTCAGAGGACCCAGCAGCACCGACCCGGTCCAGCGCTGCGCGGTATCCGTCCACCCGGGCCCGGGCGCACATCAGCTCGCGCGGCCCGCCGATGGCCGCGATCCGGCGATGGCCGAGGTCGAGTAGGTGCTCGGTGGCTGCGAACCCCCCGTTCCAGTTCGTCGCGCCAACACTGGGGATGTCGCTCTCGCCGACGTCGACGGGATCGACCACCACGACGGCGGCCTGGGCGGCGCGCAACAGCGCCCGCTCGGCTGCGGTGACACGTGCCTTGACGAGGATGACGCCGTGGCTGCCGTGTTTCGACACCTCGGAAACCCAACTGTTGCCGTGGTCGTCCGGCCGCCAGCGCGACACGACCACACCGACGCTGTTGTCGTGACATTCCCGCTCCACGCCACGCAGGATCTCGACGGCCCACGGACTGTCCAGGCCGTCGATGACCAGCTCCACGATCTGAGCGGTCCGTGGCGGTGAACCGGGCCGGGCGTAGTTGTACTGGCGCAACAGCTCCCCGACGCGTCGCCGCGTCGCCGCGGACACGTCGCCGCGCTCGTTCAGCACCTTCGAGACGGTCGCGGGCGAGACTCCGGCCGCGGCCGCCACGGTGGCCAGGGTCGGACGGCTCACCCGATGCGGTGCAGGCTTCACGACTCGGCCCCTCTCCCGCCAGGCCTGGCTGCGCTCCCGGCATGCATGTTTCCGAAACTCTATCGCAACGTTTGGCTGGCCAAAGCGCTCCAACAGCGCGCTTCTCTACGATGGATCACCCGAACCTGTTCGGCTCCACCGTCTTGACCTGAGTACATGCGGACGGTTTACTAGCGCAACACATCCAGAAAGTTTTCGAAAATTCTCGGTCAGGGGTTTCGAAATGGCGATCGCATCCAGGAGACGAAGCACCATCGGCGCAGCCGTTCTCGCGCTGCTGCTCACCACGGCGGCCTGCGGCACCTCCGGGCCGGGCGAAACCGGATCGGAGGGTTCCTCGGGCGCCGACCTGCATTTGTGGACGTTGCAGAACGAAGGCATCAACGAGGTCCAGCAGGCGGCCATCGACCGGTTCAACGAAGAACACGACGCGTCGTTGGAGATGACGACGTACGTCAACGACCCGTACAAGTCCAAGTTGCAGACGTCGATCGGCTCGCCGAACGCGCCGGACATCTTCTACAACTGGGGCGGCGGCAACCTCGAGCAGTACGTCGACGCCGACCAGGTCGCCCCGCTCACCGAAGCGCTCGACGAGAACCCCGACGTGCGAGATGCCTTCCTGCCCAGCGTGCTGGACGTCGGAACCGTCGACGGCGAGGTCTACGGCGTGCCGATGCAGGGTGTGCAGCCGGTCTCGTTCTTCTACAACAAGGACGTCTTCGCCGAGGCCGGAATCGAGGAGTTCCCCGCCACGTGGACGGAGTTCATGGACGCCGTCGACAAGCTCAAAGCCATCGACGTCCAGCCGATCGCCCTGGCCGGGTCGCAAGGCTGGACGGAACTCATGTACCTGGAGTACTTCCTCGACCGTCTCGGCGGCCCGGAGAAGTTCCAGGCGATCGTCGCCGGTGAACCGGGCGCCTGGCAGGACGAAGCCGTGGTCGAGTCGATGCGGATGGTCCGCGAACTCGTGGACGCCGGGGCTTTCGGCACCAACTACGCGTCGGTGAACTACGACAACCAGGGCTCGCAAGCCCTGCTCACCAGCGGCCGCGCCGCCATGGAGCTGATGGGGTCGTGGGAGGTGACCGGGCTGAACGACAACTTCCCCGAATTCATCGAGGCCGGCACGCTCGGCTGGGCGGACTTCCCGGCGATCGAAGGCGGGGCGGGCAACCCGGACAGCATCGTCGGCAACCCCAGCAACTTCTACTCCGTGTCGTCGCAGTCCGACGATGTGGAGGCCGCCGTCGAGTTCCTCATGACGCAGATGACGTCCGACGAGTACGTGCAGGGCATGATGGAGGTCGGCCAGGTGCCGGCCATCGCCGGGCTGGAGGACCAGGTCGGTGAGGGCACGTTCGGCGACTTCAACACCTATGCGTACGAGATGGTCCGGGATGCGCCGTCGTTCACCCAGTCGTGGGACCAGGCGCTGCCGCCGGACCTTTCTCAGACCATGCTCACCAACATCCAGCAGGTCTTCAACGGGCAGATGACTCCGGAGGAGTTCGCCGACGCCATGGAGCAGGCGGCGCAATGACCCCAGCGCGGCACGGCTCCGTCGCCACGGCGGGGCGGCCGGGACTCGTCTGGGCCGCCCCGGTGCTGCTGTTCTTCGGCTTGTTCGCGCTGCTGCCGATGGGCGCCGTGGTGTATCTCAGCCTGACCGAGTACAGCGGCATCGGTACCCCGGCCTGGCTCGGTGGCGACCACTGGGCGAGGCTGCTCGACGACCCGATCTTCTTCGACTCGTTGTGGAAGTCAGCCGCGCTGACGGCGCTGTCCTGGCTGTTTCAGACCGCGATCGCGCTACCGCTGGGGGTCTTCATCGCCGCGCCCGGTCGCAGTCGTGCCCTCCTGGCAGCGATCTTCTTCATGCCCCTGTTGCTGTCCGGCGCGGCCATCGCCTTGTTGTGGACGACCCTGTTCGATCCGAACTTCGGCCTGGCGTCGGTGGTGGGACCATGGATCGGGGTCGAGGACGGCAACTTCATCGGCAGCCCGACGCTGGCGTTCTATTGCATTCTGCTCGTGGTGTCGTGGCAGTTCATGCCATTTCACACGCTGCTGTACCAGGCGGCCACCCGGCAGATCCCGCATACCCTCTACGAGGCCGCCACCATCGACGGTGCCGGGCGCTGGCGACAGTTCCGCTCGGTGACTCTGCCGCAGCTGCGGGACACGCTGATCACCTCCAGCGTCCTCATCGTCGTCGGGTCGCTGACCTACTTCGAGGTCATCTTGATCATCACCGGAGGCGGGCCCGGAACCGCTACCCGAATCCTGCCGCTGCACATGTACCTGGAAGGGTTCCGAAGTTTCGACATGGGTTATGCCAGTGCGCTGGCCGTCGTCCTGCTCGCGCTCGGCGCCGCGTTGTCCCTCCTGGTCACCAGGGTGACCGGCTATCACCGGATGGCCAGCCAGCGGGAGGGGCTATGAGACAGCGCCCCAACGTCATCGGGGGTGCCGGCGCGCTGATCTGGCTGGTCGTCGTCGGCGTCCCGCTGTACTTCGTCATCGCCACCAGCCTGCGCGAATCCAGCGACTACCTGCAGGCTGGGCCGCTGTCCATTCCCGCGGACATCAGCTTGGCCAACTACGCCGAGGTCCTGCAGTCGGACTTCGTCCGCTACTTCGTCAACAACGTCATCGTCACCGCGGCCTGCGTCGCCATCGTCCTCGCGTTGTCGCTGCCGGCGGCTTACGCCATCGTGCGCAGCCCGAACCGGTCCGTCGCCCGGGTGTTCTCCATCCTGCTCATCGGGCTCGCGGTGCCGTCCCAAGCGGTGATCGTGCCGGTGTACCTGCTGATCACGCAGCTGCGCCTGTACGACTCACTGCTCGCGGTGATCCTGCCGACCGCGGCGTTCTCGCTGCCGCTGTCCGTGGTGGTGCTGACGTCGGGGTTGCGCGACATTCCGCGCGAACTGTTCGAGGCCGCGCACCTCGACGGGGCGGGACCGTGGCAGGCGATGTGGTCGGTCGTGCTGCCGCTGTCGCGGGCTGGGCTGGCCACCGTCGGCATCTTCGCGGCCATGCAAGCCTGGAACGGCTTCCTGTTCCCGCTGGTCCTGACGCAGAGCGCGTCGGTACGCACCCTCACGTTGGGGTTGTGGGACCTGCAGGGCCAGTACGGGTTGAACGTCCCGCTGATCATGGCGACCGTGATGCTGTCGGTCCTGCCGCTGCTCGTGGTCTACCTGGTCGGGCGTCGGTGGCTCCTGGCTGGGCTCACCGCCGGCACCGGCAAGTAGGTTTCAGCGGCCGATGATGAGGCTCATCGCCTCGGACCGGGTGGCCGGGTCACGCAACTGCCCTCGCACAGCGCTGGTCAGCGTCTTGGCGCCGGGCTTGCGCACCCCACGCATCGTCATGCACAGGTGCTCGGCCTCGATGACGACGATGACGCCGCCTGCGTCGAGCAGGTCGCGCAGCGAGTCGGCGACCTGGGTGGTGAGCCGCTCCTGGACCTGCGGGCGCTTGGCGAACACGTCGACCAGCCGGGCGAGCTTGGACAAGCCCGCGATGCGGCCTCCAGGGCCGGGGATGTAGCCGATGTGGGCGTACCCGTAGAACGGGACGAGGTGGTGCTCGCACATCGACGCCAGCTCGATGTCCTTGACCAGCACCATCTCGTCATGCCCGAGCTCGAACGTGGTGGTCAGCGCCTCGGACGGCTCCTCATGCAGGCCCCGGAACATCTCTTCGTAAGCACGCGCCACCCGGGCCGGCGTGTCGGTCAACCCGTCCCGATCAGGGTCTTCGCCGACGGCGATCAGCAGCTCGCGGATGGCCGCCTCGGCCCGAGCGTGGTCGAACTTGCGGTTCGGAATGCTCAGGTCGAGCTCGCCCTCAAGCTCATCACTGCTCACCGCGAGGCTCCGGGTCGTTCACCGTGGCGTGGTCCTGGTCCGGCCCGACCACGATGCCCTGCTCGTGACCGGATTCCTTGCCGTTGGTGGAGACCTTCATCGGGATGGGCACCGGGCCCTCATCGGATGGCTTGCGGTTGGGCGAACCGGTCCACGGCGGGCGCGGATCACGGCGCCGGATCGGGGCGAAGATCTCGGCGATCTGTTCCTTGTTGAGCGTCTCGTGTTCGAGCAACTCCAGGACCAGGTTGTCGAGCACCTCACGGTTCTCGACCAGGATGTCGAACGCCTCCTGGTGTGCGGCCTCGATGAGCTTGCGGACCTCTTCGTCGACCTGACCGGCGATGTTCTCGGAGTAGTCGCGTTCGTGGCTCAGTTCGCGGCCGAGGAACGGCTCGGTCCGGTCGGAGCCGAACTTGATGGCGCCGAGCCGCTCGGTCATGCCGTACTGGGTGACCATGCGGCGAGCGAGCGTGGTGGCCTTGTCGATGTCGTTGGCGGCACCGGTGGTGGGGTCGTGGAAGACGAGCTCCTCGGCCGCACGTCCGCCCATCATGTACGACAACTGGTCGAGCATCTCGTTGCGCGTGGTGGAGTACTTGTCTTCGTCGGGCAGCACCATCGTGTAGCCCAGCGCGCCACCCCGCGGAAGGATCGTGACCTTGTGCACCGGGTCGGTGTGGTGCAAGGCAGCGGCCACCAGCGCGTGCCCGCCCTCGTGGTAGGCCGTGATGCGCTTCTCTTCGTCCTTCATCAACCGCGAGCTCTTCTGCGGGCCCGCCACCACGCGGTCGATCGCCTCGTCGAGCGCCTCGGGCGTGATCACTTTCTCGTTCTTGCGCGCGGTCAGCAGCGCGGCCTCATTCAGCACGTTGGCGAGGTCGGCGCCGGTGAACCCGGGGGTGCGCCGGGCCACGGCGCGCAGGTCGACGTCCTCGCTCATCGGTTTGCCCCGAGCGTGCACGCCGAGAATCTTCTCGCGGCCCTCGAGGTCAGGCGCCTCGACGGCGATCTGCCGGTCGAAGCGACCCGGGCGCAGCAGGGCGGGGTCGAGGATGTCGGGACGGTTCGTGGCCGCGATCAGGATGATGTTGGTCTTGACGTCGAAGCCATCCATCTCGACCAGGAGTTGGTTCAGGGTCTGCTCGCGCTCGTCGTGACCGCCGCCCATGCCCGCACCGCGATGCCGGCCGACCGCGTCGATCTCATCCACGAAGACGATGGCCGGTGCGTTCTCTTTGGCTTCCTTGAACAGGTCGCGCACGCGGGAGGCACCGACACCGACGAACATCTCGACGAAGTCCGAACCCGAGATGGAGTAGAACGGCACCCCGGCCTCGCCGGCCACGGCACGCGCCAGCAACGTCTTACCGGTTCCGGGAGGACCGTAGAGCAGCACACCTTTGGGGATCTTGGCCCCGACGGCCTGGAACTTCGCCGGCTCTTGCAGGAACTCCTTGATCTCGTGTAGTTCCTCGACCGGTTCGTTGGCACCGGCGACATCGGCGAACGTGGTCTTGGGCGCATCCTTGGACGCGAGTTTGGCCCGCGACTTGCCGAACTGCATGACCCGGCCGCCGCCACCTTGCATCTGGGTCATGAAGAAGAAGATCAGCGCACCGAGGATCAAGAACGGCAGCAGCGTGCCGAGAATGCCCCACAGCAGGCTGGGTTGAGGAACCTCGACGTCGTAGCCCTCGGGCAGGTTGCCGGCCTGGTACTGCTCTTGCAGTGCGTCCTTGAGTTGGATGCCCTGCCCTTCGACGTACTGCGAAGACATCCGCGTGTCGTCGTTGAGGGTGAGCTCGATCTCCTGCGTGTCGCCGCCGGTGATCTTGGCGGACTTGACGTTGCCGGACTCGATCTCGGCGACGACCTGGGCGGTGTCAACCTCCTCGACGCCGTTGGAGTCGTTGAGCACACTGCTCAACACGACGGCGGCGAGCACGAAGATGAGCAACCAGATCAGTGGTCGCGTGAATCGCTTGGCGTTCATGATGCGAGACCGTCGGCCTCGTTCCTCCTGCAGATCGGCTGGCAACCTCAGCTGACGACGCGGACTGATCCCACATCTCACCGAAGGCGTCGGATTCCAAACCCGACGATACCTTGCTGGAGACTCGCGATACCATTCGCACCTGCCCGCGACACTAGGAGAACGTCGCTGGTGAGCCCGCGTGTTCCCACAGCACCATGCATGATCGGTCACACGTGGCGGCGTCTGCCCAGTTTGATCAGGCGTACACGTGCGGTGCCAGCGTCGCGACCACGCGCAGGTTGCGGTACTTCTCGTTGAAGTCGAGCCCGTAGCCGACGACGAACGAGTTCGGAATGTCGAAGCCGACGTAGTTCACCTTGACCGATGTCTTCGCCGCCTCCGGCTTGCGCAGCAGGGTGCAGATCTCGACCGAGGCCGGGCCGCGCGAGCGCAGGTTGGACACCAGCCACGACAAGGTGAGGCCGGTGTCGATGATGTCCTCGACGACGAGCACGTGCCGATCGGTGATGTCGGTGTCGAGATCTTTGATGATGCGCACGACACCGCTCGAACGGGTGCCCGACCCGTAGGACGACACCGCCATCCAGTCCTGCTCGACGTGGCGCGACAGGTGCCGGGTCAGATCGGCCATGACCATGACCGCGCCCTTGAGCACCCCCAGCACGAGCAGGTCCTTGCCTTCGTAGTCCTTCTCGATGTCCGCGGCCATCTCCGCCAGCCGGCGTTGAATCTCTTCCTCGGACAACAAGATCGTTTCAAGGTCGCCGTCGACGTCTTGGGGATCCACGTACCGCAGCCTGCCATACGGCGGCCACGTCAGCGCGACGAGGCGAACCTCAGCACCCCGTCCCGTCGCACGGCCCGCAGGCCGCCGGGAACGTCGATGCCGGTCTGACCTCGCCAGCGCATCACCAGAGCATCGACGGCCAGGACGTGCGCCGCGGTGAGATCGGTGGGCGGGCTGCCCGCGGCGATGGCCGCCTGCCGCAGCACCCGCAACCGAACGGCATCGGCCAACCGGGCCAGCCGGGTGACGTCGTAGCCCTGGTCGCGATCAGGCCCGTCGTCGGCCTGCGACGGCCACGACGCCTCGACCACCGAATCGCGCAGCGCCGCCGCAGCTTGGGCCTCGAGCGCGTCGGTGTCGGCCCGCAGCAGATCCGCCGTGCGAGCCAGCGCCTCGGCCACACCCGGACCGAGCTCGGCCTCCAGCACGGGCAGGACCCGGTGGCGGACCCGGGACCGGGCGAAGGCCGGGTCGGCGTTGTGCGGGTCGTCCCACGTGGCCAGCCCCTCGGGCACCGCGGCGCGCACCCGCACCCGACGCAGCCCGAGCAGCGGACGCCGGAAGATGCCGGATCGGCGCGGCATGCCGGCCAGCGACCGCGCGCCCGAACCCCTCGCCAGCCCCAGCAGCACCGTCTCGGCCTGGTCGTCGAGGGTGTGCCCGAGCAGGACGGCGTGGGCGGCCAACCGGCCGGCCGCAGCGGTCAGCGCACGGTAGCGCGCGGCTCGCGCGTTGCCTTCCGGGCCGGCGGCACCATCGCGCCCGTCGACGTGTACGGCTTCGACGCGATCGAATCCCAAGCCCGCCATCGTCGCCGCCACCCCGCGCGCCCGGAGCGCCGAACCTTCCTGCAGCCCGTGATCGACGGTGATCCCCGCGACCCGCAATCCCAGCCGCGGGCCGACCCACGCCAGCGCCGCGGCCAGGGCCAAGGAGTCGGCGCCGCCGGAGCAGGCCACCACGACGGTGGCCCCACCCGGGGCGTCGCGCAGCTCGTCGCGGACCGCACGCCGGACGTCCAGGTGCGCTGGCGGCATCGTCAGCTCGTGGTGGTCACCGGCGACGCGCCGTTCATGCGCCGGACCCACGCGATCGGGTCGGCGATCTCGTCCTTCGTGGGCAAGGCGTCGGCGGATTCCCACACGCGGTTGAAGCCGTGCATGCCGACGCGCTCGACCACCTTGTTCACGAAGGCCGCGCCATCACGGTACTGACGCATCTTCGCGTCCAGGCCGAGCAGCCGCCGCACGGCTCGATCGAGGCCCTGCGGGGACCGGCGGCGTCGCTGGAAGCGTCGCCGGATCGTGTTGACCGTCGGGATGACGTCGGGGCCAACGCCGTCCATGACGACATCGGCGTGCCCTTCGAGCAGCGACATCAACGCGGTCACGCGGTCGACCACGACCTTCTGGGCCGGCGTTTGGACGAGGTCGAGCAGGGACGCGCCGTCATCGCCGGACCGGGCGGCTTCAGTGAGACCGCGCACCGCCTCGCGCAACCGGGTGGCGAAGGCCGCCGGGTCGACGTCGGTCGCCGCCACGAACGCCTCGATCTCGCCGGCCAGGTGATCGCGCAGCCACGGCACAGCGGTGAACTGGACCCGGTGCGTCTCTTCGTGCAGCGCCACCCACAGGCGGAAGTCGCGCGGCACCACGTCGAGCTCTCGCTCGAGGTGCACGATGTTCGGCACGACGAGCAACAATCGGCCATGCGTCCGGGACGGATCGGTGCCGGCCGGTCCGGACCAGAACGGGTCGAACTGCCCGAGCACCTTGCTGGACAGGAACGCCAGCAGGGCTCCGGTCTGCAGGCCGGTGAGCTTGGCGCCGGCCCGGCGCGCCGCGGACATCTCACCTTCGCCCCGGAGCTTGCGCTCCAGCGGAGCGATCATCGTCTGCATGCTCTGGGCGTTGGCCCGGGCCCAGTTGCCGCGGTCGACCACGACGACTGGAGCGGCCGCGCCCGTACCGTCGAGCGCGGTGAACCGGTGCACATGGGCCTCGGCTTCGGCGGCGAGATCGCGGAGCTCGGCGACGGCGGCGCGCGCCTCGGCGGCGCCGACAGCCGGGCCGGACCCGGCCAACCGCTGCGCCGTCGAGACTGCGAGATCCCAGTCCACCATCGTGGGCGCAGCGTCGCTGGTCGTCATGGTTCAACGCTACGTCACGACGGGGCCTGGCCCGCGCCGCAGGTGCATCCGGCCAGTGCTGCGGCCACGTCGTCGAGCGCCGCCCGGGCCTCGAACGTGTTCGTGATGTCGTCGGCCAGCACCGCGAAGGCGAACCGGACGCCGTCGGCGGACGTCACGACACCAGCCAGTGAGCTCACTCCGGTCAGGGTGCCGGTCTTGGCGCGGACGTTGCCCGCCCCGGGGCTCTGTTCGATCCGGTCGGCGAGCGTGCCGGTGAATCCGGCGACCGGCAGTCCGGTGACGGCCGCACGCAGCTGCGGGTGCTCGCTGTCGGCGGCGAGCGCCACCGCGGCCGCGATGGTCGAGGCTGGCACCGCGTTGCCTCGAGCGAGTCCGCTGCCGTCGAGCATGGTGACCGACGACATGTCGATGCCGAGCTCGTCCAGTGTGCGCACGACCGCGGTACTCGCTTCCGCCGCTGTGCCCTCGAGGCCGGCCCCGAGCGCGACATGGCGAGCCAGCACTTCGGCGACATCGTTGTCACTGGTGATCAGCAGATCTTCGACGACGGCGGCGACCGGGCCGGAATGCACCGAGGCGATCTCGGTCGCATCGTCGGCGACCGCGTCCGGCTGCACCTGCGCGGCGACGTCGATGCCACGCTCGCGCAACAGCTCGGCGAACTGGTCTGCCGCTGCGGCCGACGGGTCCTGCGGACGGTCCTCGGCCACGTCCACAGCCAGCGCCGTGACCGGCGAGACGACGCCCGACGACACGTACGTGGGACGCCAGTCCGGGTCGACGGCCGGCCCGCTGAACAGTGAATCGTCATAGGTCAACGTGACCGACGTGACACCGGCCTCGTCGAGGGCCCGGGCCGTGCGTTCGGCCAGCGCCGTCAAGGAGGTCCCGTCGCCGTCCTCGGTGGTGAGGGTGGGATCACCGCCGCCGACCAAGGTGATCATGGCCGCCGGCGGCTCGAGACCCGCTCCAGCTATGACGACCTTGGTGGTGAACACGTGCTCGGGCCCCAGGACGTCCAAGGCGGCGACGGCGGTCAGGATCTTGAGTGTGCTCGCCGGTGTCTGGGCGCGGGCGGCCTCGGATTGGTACACCGGCGTGTCCGAGGCGAGGTCGATGACGCTCACGCCGACCCGACCGCCGAGCCCGTCGGCGGCGAGGGGTCCGGCCAGCGCTGCGGCCACCGCGTCGGACGAGCCGGCTGCGTCGTCCGTCGGTTCCACATCGCCTGCGGCCGGCAGCACCTCGGCCGCGGACTCCCACGCGGCCGCAGGCGGCGGGCTCGGCGTGATGAGCGCCGGACCGGACGTGTCGGTGCTGCTCCACGGCAGGCCGTAGGTGGCGGCGAAGGCGACGACGGCACCGGCGGCCACGAGCAGCGCAAGGCCGATGACGACGACGGCGCCACGCCACGACATCCGCGCATCTCCCCTTGCTCGCTGGTCCTCGCTGTTCAGCGTGTGCCACGGTACGGGAGACTGGTTCTGATCGGCACAGCTGGGCGAGTAGGGAGAAGGCACGTTCGTGGAGTTCGACGTCACCATCGAGATCCCGGCGGGCAGCCGGAACAAGTACGAGATGGACCACGTGACCGGGCGGATCAGACTCGACCGGCGACTGTTCACCTCCACCCGTTATCCACACGATTACGGCTTCATCGATGACACCCTCGGCTTGGACGGCGACCCGCTCGACGCCCTGGTGTTGATCGAGGAGCCGTCGTTCCCGGGCTGTCTGATCGCCTGCCGGGCCATCGGCATGTTCCGGATGACCGACGAGGCCGGCGGCGACGACAAGGTCCTGTGCGTGCCGTCCGGCGATCCCCGCAAGGACACGTTCCAGGACATCGACGACGTCCCGGAGTTCGACCGGCTGGAGATTCAGCACTTCTTCGAGGTCTACAAGGACCTGGAGCCCGGTAAATCGGTCGAAGGCGCGACGTGGGTGGATCGAAAGGCCGCCGAGGAGGAGATCGAGGCGTCACGGCGCCGCCACAGGGAATCCAGTCACCCGTGACCGACGGCATCGTCGTCGGGCCGATGCTGCGGCACGTCGGCCCTACGTCGGCGGCGATCTGGGTGGAGACCGACCGGCCCTGCGTCGTGGGTGCACTCGACGCGACCGCAGCGACGTTCGCCGTGCACGGGCACCACTACGCTCTGCTCGAGATCGACGGCCTCGAGCCGGCCACGACCACCGAGTACCACCTGACCATCGACGGCGAGACCGTCTGGCCCGACCCGGACTCGTCCTTCCCGCCGCCGCGCATCCGGACCCGCCCCGACGACACGGCCGACGAGCCGGTCCGGATGGTGTTCGGCTCGTGCCGGATGAGCGTCCCGCACGACGCCCGGCATCGCCGCATCTACGGCGTGGACGCGCTGCGCACCTACGCCCACCAGGTGGCGCACGGCCGCGCGGACTGGCCCGACGCCCTGTTGCTGCTGGGCGACCAGGTCTATGCGGACGAGACCGCGCCGCAGATGCAGCAGTTCATCGCCGCCCGGCGGGACACGTCGCAACCACCCGGTACCGAGGTCGCCGACTTCGAGGAATACGCCCACCTGTACCGGCTGGCCTGGAGTGACCCGGCCGTGCGCTGGCTGCTGTCGACCGTGCCGTCGGCGATGATCTTCGACGACCACGACATCCGCGACGACTGGAACACCTCGCGTGCCTGGCGCGAGCAGATGGCCGACGAACCATGGTGGCCCGACCGCATCACCGGCGGCCTCGCCGCGTACTGGCTCTATCAGCACCTGGGCAATCTGTCGCCGGACGAGCGCGCCGACGATCCGGTCCTGGCCGCGGTCCGCGAGAGCGACGACGGCGGCAAGGTCCTCCACGAGTTCGCGCGCACGGCCGATCGCGATCCGTCCTCGTACCGCTGGAGCTTCGCCCGCGACATCGGGCCGGTCCGGCTGATCATGATCGATTCGCGCTGCGGCCGGATGCTCGAGCCCGGCCGGCGCACCATCGTCGACGACGCCGAGTGGGCCTGGATCGACGCACACATCCGCTCTGCCAGCCACGCTGACCATGTACTCATCGGCACCTCCTTGCCGTACCTGCTACCGCCCGGCCTGCACTCCGTCGAAGCCTGGAACGAGTCGGTCGCCGACGGCGCCTGGGGTGAGCGCTGGGTGAAACCCGCAGAGACCATGCGCCAAGTGGTCGATCTGGAGCACTGGGCCGCATTCGGGCACTCGTTCCGGGCGATGGAGCGCCTGATCACCGACGTCGCGACGGCGCCGGGCGGCCACCGCCCCCAGACCATCACCTTCCTGTCCGGCGACGTGCACTACTCGTATGCGGCGCGCATGTCCTACCCGGGCGAGTCCGACACCACGAGCCGCGTGCACCAACTGGTCTGCTCACCGCTGCGCAACCCGTTGAACAGAGCCGTTCGCTATCTCAACGGCGCGGCCGCCTTCGCCGTCGCGCGAGCGGTCGGGGCTCCGCTGGCGAAACGGGCCGGTGTGCCGGCTTCGACCGTCAGCTGGCGGGTCGACACCGGGCCTCGCTTCGACAACGCGATCGCCACCTTGGACCTGACGAGCCGATCGGCGCGGGTGCACTGGGACACCGGAGTGGTGGCCGACGACGGCGAAACGTCGATGAAACGGATCCTGGAGACCGACCTCTGAGATCCCTCGCGACGTCCTCGGCCGTCACGGTGCGGGCACCGGGACGCGTAGAGCGTGGCGAAGCACCGTCCACGATCGGCCCGCCTCGAGGTTCGATACTTCGCCGTCGGCGTTGACCGGCACCGGCTCGCCGTCGACCCGCACCTCGTGCCCGCGGCGGACGATGACGTCCGGGCGTCGCGGATGGCGCCCGCGCGCAAGAGTAACCACGAAGCCGAGGCGGGCGCGCCACGACGTCGAGAACGACACCACGACGTCCACCTGCCCGTCGTCCGGGGCCGCGGCCGGCGCGACCGGGGCACCGCCGCCGATCGTCATGCCGTTGCCGAGCGCGACCATGAGTACGCGGCGCCGCCCGTCGGTCACCACGTCGCCGTCCACCACCACCCGCAGCCGCCAGCCGCGCGCGGCTGTTCCGGCCAGCAGGCTGCCGACCGGGTAGGCCAGCCGCCGCAACCAGGGCTTGAGCGGCGCCGCCCGTCGTGCGGCTTCTGCTCCCACCCCGAGGTGCAGCGCGTTCACGACCACGCCTCCCGCGTCGTCGACCACGATGTCGAGGTCTCGCTCACGCCCTCGCAGGATCACCTCGGCGGCCGCCACGGGGTCCAGTGGCAGTTCCAGCGTGCGGGCCAGGTCGTTGCCGGTTCCGGCCGGCACGATGCCCAGCTCGTGCGGGCGCTCGCCCAGGCGGTCGAGGTCGCGCAAGGCTGCCACGAGCGCATGGATGGAACCATCGCCGCCGACGATCACCGGCGTCCGGTCGGACTCGAGCTCAAGCAACCCGGCGAGCTCGCTCGGCTCGCCGACCTCGACCACGCGCACGTCGGCGCCCGTGCGCAGGACGTCGGCCGCGGCCTCGCCGGCGTCCTGCAGACTCGGTCCGGCGCGTGCGTTCACCAGGACGAGCAGTTGCTTCACGAGCCCTCCGCGGCCGGTGTCGGACGACCGGCACGGCCAGGATCGGCGTAGCCGGTCAGACCCGTCCGTAGAAGGCCGGGTCGACCCAGTAGAACACGCTTTGCACCTCCACGGCCTTGCCCGGGCGCGGCGCGTGGATCATCTTCCCGCCGCCGATGTACAGCCCGACGTGATAGACGCCCGACGCGGCGCCGTTGTCCGACCAGAAGATCAGGTCGCCGGGGGCCAGCTCGGCGTACGACACCCGGGTCGTCTGCCGGGCCTGGGCCACGCTCCAGTGTGGAAGGCTCTTCCCGCCCGCCTGCCAGGCGCGCATGGTGAGCCCGGAGCAGTCGAAGGTGTCCGGCCCGTCGGCTCCCCATTCGTAGCCCTTACCGAGCTGGGCGTAAGCGAAGTCGATCGCCGCGTCGGCCCCGGTCGACGGCGGATCCGGCGGATCCGGCGGGTCCGGCGGATCCGGCGGGTCCGGGGGATCCGGCGGGTCCGGGGGATCCGGCGGGTCCGGGGGATCCGGCGGGTCCGGCGGGTCGGGCGGATCCGGGGTCGTCGACGGCGTCGGACTGGGCGGCGTCGACGGCGTCGGGCTGGCGCTGGTCTCCGGAGTCACCGGAGCGTCCGGTGTGCTCGACGGCGTCGGCGTCGGCGTCGGCGGTGACTCCTCGCGCTCACGCTCGCGGCGCTCGGCCTCGCGGCGCTCACGCTCGGCCGCCTCGCGCTCGGCGAGGCCTTGGCGGCGCTGCTGCTCGAGTTCCACCGTGGTGCCCTTGGCCGCGGCCAGCGCGGCCAGGGCGGCGTCCCGCTCGGTCTCGACGGCGGCCAGCGTCTGCTCGTGTTCGGCCACGGCGGCCTCGGCCGCAGCCCGGGCGGCTCGAGCGGTCTCGGCCGCCTCCTCGCGATCAGCCAACGCCTGCTGGGCTTTCGCTGCGGCTTGCTCGGCCTGCTCGGTCGCTTCAGCCGCTTGCCGGTAGACGCCGGCATGTGAGGCGGTCACCGCGCGCAGCGCTCCGACGCGATCGAACAGCGCTTCGCCGTCCTCGGCGCCGAGCAGCATGCTGACGGCCGAGAGCTCGCCGCCGCGGCTGTAGGACGCCGCCGCCAGCCGGCCCAGCTCGATCCGGGCCTGTTCGGCTTGGGCCGCCTTCTGCTGTGCCATCTCGCGGGCGCGTTCTTCGGCCTGTTCGGCTTCGGCCAGCCGGATGCGTGCGCCGTTGAACGCCTCGACGGCGCTGGCCACGCGGACGTAGAGCTCGTCGGCTCGGGCCGTCAGGTCGGACAGCCGAGCTTCCAGAACCGCGACGGCGCCCCCGGCGGCGTGCTCGGCTTCGCGAGCCTCGTCGATCTCCTGCTCGGAGGGGATCTCCGGGGTGGCCGAAGCAGGAGCGGCCGCCAGACCAGACCCGATCACGCCGGCCAGCACGACACCGACCATCGTTCTGCGCAACGTGGCCACCTCCCCCGCACCACACGTCACAGCAGAGAAGGCTAGCCACGATCGTCACTCGAGGGAACAGAAATCACAAAATTCTCATCATTAACCGGCGTGTCGACTTGACGAATTACATCGGTGTCGTTTCGAAGCGAGCAGGTATGACGCGACGTCAGGCTGTGCTCTCGCCGATGTCGTCCCGCGGTGGCTGCGTCCGGCGCAGCAAGGGGGACAGGACGATGACGCTCTTGGTGCGGGCCACGAACGGCTCAGCCGAGATCTCGGAGAGCACGCGCTCGAAGTGCTGCATGCTACCGGCGAACACGTGCAGCAGGGCATCGGCGTCCCCGGTCACGGTGAAGGCCTCCACGACTTCGGGGTAGGTCTGCGTGCGCCGCAGGATCTCTTCGCCCGACGTCCGGCGGTTGCAGAACAACTCGACGTAGGCCTCGGTACTCCACCCGATGGCCGCCGGGTCCACGCGCACCGTGAACCCGGTGATGACACCGCGTGCCCGCAGCCGGTCCACCCGGCGCTTGACGGCCGGCGCCGACAGATTGACCTTCGCGCCGATCGAGCCGAAACTGGCGCGACCGTCGGCCATCAGTGCCCGGATGATCTGTTCGTCCAGCGGATCGAGTGTCACCTGTCGATCGTGATCCGCCGGGCGCCGTGCCGCAAGACCGGCCTCACGCAATGTTCAGCCGCAGGAGCGGGATTTCACGCAACGATCAGCCCGTTGATCGCAATGAACCGGCATGGATGACCCGTCACGGGCTGGCCACACTTGACGTATGACGGTGAACGTTGCGCCCCAGGTGACCGGTGCCCCCGCCGCCACGCCCCAGCGAGTCGCCACCCCGCGCGATTACGTGATGTGCCGGCCGACGTACTTCGACGTGCAGTACGCGATCAACGTCTGGATGGACCCCACCCAGCCGGTCGACCGGGACCGCGCGATCGAGCAGTGGGAGGCGCTGCGCGCCACCTACGAACGGCTCGGCCACCGGGTCCGCCTCCTCGACCCCGTTCCCGGCCTGCCGGACATGGTCTTCGCCGCCAACGGCGCGTTCGTCGTCGGCGACACCGCGCTGGGAGCCAACTTCCGGCAACCGGTGCGAGCGGCCGAGGCGCCGGCTCATCGGGACTGGCTCACCGCGGCCGGCATCGATGTCCGGCTGCCGCAGGCGATCAACGAGGGCGAAGGCGACTTCGCCTGGGCCGGCTCGCGCATCCTCGCCGGCACCGGGTTCCGCGCCGACCCCGCCGCGCGCGCCGACCTCGAAGCGACCTTCGATCTTCCGGTCGTGCCCCTCGAACTCGTCGACCCGCGGTTCTACCACCTCGACACCGCCCTGGCCGTACTCGATCCGGCCACCATCGCCTACTACCCACCGGCGTTCTCGCCGGCGAGCCAGAACGTGCTCGCCGAGCTCTACCCGGACGCGATCATCGCCACCAAGGCCGATGCCGACGTGCTCGGGCTCAACGCCGTGAGCGACGGGCGCCACGTCGTCCTCGCCGAGCAAGCCGAGCACCTGGCCGCTGCCGTCGCCGTGGCCGGCTTCGAACCGGTGCCGGTCGACGTGTCGGAGCTGCTGAAAGCCGGCGGCGGGGTCAAGTGCACCACGCTGGAGCTGCACCGCCCGCACGCCCCGTTCACCCCGTCGCCGATCACCGCCGAGGAGTGCTCGTGAAAACTCAGGCCAGCCGTAGCGACGAGGCGATCGCCCTCGTCGAGAAGCATGCCGCGCACAATTACCACCCGCTGCCCGTCGTGGCGGCACACGCGCAGGGCGCCTGGGTCACCGACGTCGAAGGCCGCCGCTATCTCGACTGTCTGGCCGCGTACTCCGCCCTCAACTTCGGGCATCGGCACCCGGAGATCGTCGCGGCGGTCCAAGCCCAACTCGACCGGTTGACGCTGACCAGCCGCGCTTTCCACCACGACGTGCTGGGCCCGTTCGTTCGCGATCTCGCCGCGCTGGCGGGCAAGGACCTCGTCCTGCCCATGAACACCGGCGCCGAGGCGGTCGAGACCGGGCTCAAAGTAGCCCGCAAGTGGGGCTACGAGGTCAAGGGCGTCCCTGCCGACCGCGCCACCGTCATCGTGGCCGACGGCAACTTCCACGGCCGCACCATCAGCGTCGTGAGCTTCTCCACCGATCCGACGGCGCGGACCAACTTCGGGCCGTTCACGCCCGGCTTCCGGGTCGTTCCCTACGGTGACTCCTCCGCCATCGCCGACGCGATCGACGACACCACGGTCGCGGTACTGATCGAGCCCATCCAAGGCGAGGCCGGTGTCATCGTGCCGCCGGCCGGATATCTGTCCAAGGTCCGGCAGCTCTGTGACGCGCGCGAGGTGCTGTTCGTGGCCGACGAGATCCAATCCGGCCTCGGCCGCACCGGCACGACGTTCGCGTGCGAGCACGAGAACGTCGTGCCCGACCTGTACCTGCTCGGCAAGGCGCTGGGCGGCGGCATCGTCCCGGTCTCGGCGGTGGTCGGCAACAGCGACGTCCTCGGCGTCATCCGGCCCGGCGAGCACGGCAGCACCTTCGGCGGAAACGCCTTGGCCTGCGCGGCCGGCCACGCCGTCGTCGGCATGCTGGAGCGCGGGACGTGGCAGCGCACGGCAGCGCAGCTCGGCGAGCATCTGCACACGCGGCTGCGCGAGCTCATGGGCCAGGGCGTGGTCGAGATCCGCGGGCGCGGCCTGTGGGCCGGTGTGGACATCGACCCCGCCCTCATGACCGGGCGCGAGGCGTGCGAGGCCCTGCTGGCTGAGGGCATCCTGGTCAAGGACACGCACGGCTCCACCATCAGGTTCGCCCCGCCGCTGGTGGTCACGCCCGACGAGATCGACCTCGCGGTCGACGCCTTGCGACGCGTATTGATCCAGCGCGCCGCCTGATGTCCGGCGCTCATCAGGCGTACGGTAGGTGAGTGACCAAGAAGACCGGCGCGGACATCAGCGTTCTGCGCGTCAACCCCACGGTATGGTCCGAGGCCCTCAAGGCTGCAGATGGCGACGCACGGCGGATCGAGATCCGCGGCGAGTTCGACGTCGTCGTCCACAACGAGCCGCTGCCGGCCAACGCCCGGGTGAAACGCACGGCGTCGGAGTAGACCAGCGCCATCAGGCAGCTGCGCCACCGCGACATCGACGCCCCACGGGTGGTGCAGGTGATGACGATCATGAGTCACCCACGGCGCGCCAACGCCACCCACACCTCATGATCACCCCACCAACGCCACCACCGACCCATGATCACCGCTCCCACGCGATCATGAGCCACCAACAGCCCAACCCCACCCCACCACCAAAAGACCACA
>JAJYTA010000127.1 GCA_021793295.1 Actinomycetes bacterium | reverse complement strand
ATCTATCGTCGGGCCGCCGCGCGACAAGCTGAGCATCAACAGGTTGTCCTGGTACTCGGAATGGATGGACCACTTCGAGTGCGGAGTCAGGTACCGCACCGTCAGCTCCGCGCCGTCCGCACCCAGCTGCGGGTCGCCGAACAGCCGGTGCAGATCCAGCGGCGGGCGGAACACCGGCAGCGACTCACCCATCTCGCGCATCCAGGCGTGATCGAGGTAGAAGTGCTGGCGCCCGGTCAAGGTGTGCCACGGCTTGAGCCGTTCGGTGTTGATGACGAACGCGCTGTAGCGCCGGCCGCCGTGTTCGCTGCCGGACCACTCCGGCGAGGTGAGGACCGGCATCGGCCGGGCCTGGGTGTCGGCGAAGGTGATCCGGTGGCCGCTGTGGTCGGCGGCGAGGTCGGCCAGCCGGCGCCCGGTCCGTTCCTCCAACTGCCGGAAACCCTGCGTGGCCAGGCGGCCGTTCGTCGTCCCGGACAGCGCGAGGATCGCCTCACACATGTGGGTGTCGCGGCCCAGCGAGGGACGCCCGTCGCCCGCGCCGCCGCGGGCGAGGCCGTTGCGGTCAGCCAGCCACGCGACCTCGTCGGCGGGGTCGAACGTGACCCCCTTCGTCGTCATCCCCAGCTGCGCGGTCAACGGACCCAGCGAGGTCATTTTGTCGGCGACGGCGGTGTAGTCGCGCTCGACGACCACCAGCTTCGGCATCGACACGCCGGGCACCGGATCGCATTCGCCGAGCTTCCAGTCCAGGGCGCGCCCGCCGGGATTGGCCATCTCGTCCGCGGAGTCGTGCGCCAACGGGACCGCGACCACGTCGCGGCGGGTTCCCAGATGCGTTTCGGCGAGTCGGCTGAACTCCTGCGCCAAGGCGGTGAAGGCGTCGAAGTCGGTGCGGGTCTGCCACGGCGGTGAGATCGCGGGGTTGAACGAGTGCACGAAGGGGTGCATGTCGGTGCTGGACAGGTCGTGCTTCTCGTACCACGTGGCTGCGGGGAGCACGATGTCGGAGAACAGCGTCGTGCTCGTCATCCGGAAGTCGAGCGTCAGCAGCAGGTCGAGCTTGCCGTCGGGTGCGTCGTCGCGCCACACGACGTCGCGCGGGCGCTGGTCGGGAGGCAGCTGCTCGCCGCGGACGGCGCCGTCGGTGCCGAGCAGGTGCTGCAGGAAGTACTCGTTGCCCTTGGCCGACGAGCCCAGCAGGTTGGACCGCCACACCGTCAAGACCTTGGGCGCGTTGCCGGGGCCGTCCGGGTCTTCGGCGGCGAAGCGCAGCCGGCCCGCACGCAGTTCGGACACGATGTGATCGGCCACCGGCAACCCGGCGTCGTCGGCCGCATCGACGATGTCCAGCGGATTGCGGTCGAACGTCGGGTACGACGGCATCCAACCCAGCCGCGCGGACTTCGCCACCAGATCGGCCGCGCGCTGTCCCGCGAACAGCCCCGTGCCCAGCGGCGAGGCGAGCACGTCGGCCCGGGCGCTGTCGTAGCGCCATTGAGACGTGTGCAGATAGAAGAACGCCGTACTGATCATCTGCCGCGGCGGACGCGACCAGTCCAGTGCGTTGGCGATCTGGTTGTAACCGGTGAGCGGGCGGACCTTCTCCTGCCCGACGTAGTGGGCCCAGCCGCCGCCGTTGACGCCCTGGCAGCCGGTCAGCGTGGTCAGCGTCAGGAACGCCCGGTAGATGACGTCGGAGTGGAACCAGTGGTTGGTGCCGGCGCCCATGAGGATCATCGAGCGTCCGCCGGACTCCTCGGCGTTGCGGGCGAACTCTCGTCCGATCCGGGCGGCCACCCCGGCGCGCACCGACGTGATCTGTTCCTGCCACGCGGGGGTGTACGGCTGCGACGCGTCGTCGTACCCGGTCGGCCAGTCGCCGGGCAACCCGGGGCGACTGACGCCGTACTGCGCGAGCAAGAGGTCGAACACGGTCGTGACCAGCTGACCGCCGACGCGCCGGGTGGGGACGCCGCGGCTCAGGGTGCCTGCGGTCTCGCCGGGCAGGTCGAAACGGGGCAGGCCGATCTCGACGGTCTCGGCGTCGTCGCCGTACAGGGTGAGCAGCGGCGCGGTGGAGCCGAGGTCGAGGTTCCACCGGCCCTTGCCCTGTTCGCCGTACCGGAACCCCAGCGAGCCGTTCGGCACCACCGCGGTGCCGTCGGCATCGAGCAGCACGGTCTTGGAGGTGGCGTTCTCGGTGGTGTCGCCCAGGTCGGCGGCGGTGAGGAACCGGCCCGGGACGTAGCGGCCGTCGTGCTCGTCGAGGGTGATGAGGAAGGGCAGGTCAGTGTAGGTCGTGACGTAGTCGCGGAACGCCGGGGTCTGGCGGTCGACGAAGAACTCCTTGAGCACGACGTGGCCCATCGCCATCGCCAACGCGCCGTCGGTGCCGGGATGCGGGGCCAGCCACTCGTCGGCGAACTTCGTGTTGTCGGCGTAGTCGGGTGAGACGACCACGACCTTCTGCCCGCGATACCGGGCCTCGACCATGAAGTGCGCGTCCGGCGTCCGCGTGACCGGGACGTTCGACCCCCACATCACCAGGTAGGAGGCGTCCCACCAGTCGGCGGACTCCGGTACGTCGGTCTGGTCGCCGAACACGTGCGGCGAGGCCACCGGGAGGTCGGCGTACCAGTCGTAGAACGACAGCATCGTGCCGCCGATCAGCGCCATGAACCGAGACCCGACCGCCTGCGACACCATCGACATCGCCGGAATCGGGGAGAAGCCGGCGATGCGGTCCGGGCCGTACCGGCGCACCGTGTGGACGTGCGCGGCAGCGGCCATCTCGAGGACCTCGTCCCAGCGCGCCCGGACCAGCCCGCCCTTGCCCCGGGCCGCCTTGTAGCGAGCCGAGCGCTGCGGATCGTCGACGATGTCCGCCCACGCCTGCACCGGGTCTCCGAGGCGCTGGCGGGCCTCGCGGTACATGTCGAGCAGCAGCCCTCGTACGTACGGGTAGCGCACCCGGGTGGGCGAGTAGGTGTACCACGAGAACGCCGCGCCGCGCGGGCACCCACGTGGCTCGTACTCCGGTCGATCCGGCCCGATGGACGGATAGTCGGTCTGCTGGGCCTCCCAGGTGATGATGCCGTCCTTGACGTAGACCTTCCACGAGCACGACCCGGTGCAGTTCACGCCGTGGGTGGACCGGACGACCTTGTCGTGGGACCACCGGTCGCGGTAGAACGTGTCGGCCTCGCGCCCGCCCACCTTGTGCAGCGTGCGCAGGTCGTCGGAGACTTCACTGCTGCGCAGGAAACGCCGGGTGCGCAGCAGTGCGTCGGACAGGCTGCCGTCCATGCCGATCGCCATGCCTCACCCCTTCGTCGGAACGTGCCGTAGGTGCCCGAACGATCGCCACGTGAACACCCCGGCGATCAGGGCCATCGCCGCCAGCAGGAGCAGACCGACCGCGTAGTGGCCGAACGCCCCGTAGACCCCGCCCATGATCAGCGGCGGGACGAAGCCGCCGAGCCCGCCGGCGGCGCCCACCACACCGGTCACCGACCCCACCTTGGGCGGCTCGACCAGTTCGGCCACCAACGCGAACACCGCCCCGGACACCGCGCCGAGGGTCGCGGCCAGGCCCAGGAACGCGACCGTCCCGGCGGGCAACAGTTCCAGCTCCAACGACGCGAGCACGGCCAGCGCGGAGGCCGCGGCGAACGACCAGACCAGGACCGGCACCGGCCCGAACCGGTCGGACAGGTACCCGGCCACCGGGCGCATCACCACCGCGAGCACGACGAACCCGGCCGTGCGGAAGGCGGCGTCGGCTTCGTCGAGGCCGTAGGCGTTGACGAGGTAAGTCGGCAGGTAGACGCTGAACGCCACGAAGCCGCCGAAGCCGACCGCGTAGAGCAGCGACATCTGCAGTGTCACCGGCATGCGCAGCGTGTTCCACACCTTACGGGCGAACGACCCGGCGGCCACCGTGCGGCTGGTGGCGTCGCGCAGCATCACCCCTGCGACGACCGCGTACACCGCGAGGATCGCCGCGACGATGAGGTACGGCGCCTCCCGGCCCCACGCGTCGGCGATGGGCACGTCGGTGAAGGCCGCGATGGCGGTGCCGCCCATGCCGGCGCCGAACACGCCGAGCGCGAGCCCGCGCCGGTGCGGCGGGTACCACGCGTTGACGAACGGGACACCGATGGCGAACGCGGTGCCGCCCAGGCCGAGGAAGAAGCCGCCCACGAGCAGCGCCGGGTAGCTGTCGGCGACCAGCCCGATGAACAGCACCGGCAGGATCGTCAACCCAGCGACGGCGGGAAACATCACCCGGGCGCCGAACCGGTCGGTCATTGCACCGACCGGGATCCGGCCGAGCGAGCCGACGATCACCGGGACCGCGACGAGGAACGACTGCTGGAACGAGGTCAACCCGAGTTCCTCGGCGTAGTCCGACCCGAACGGGCCGAGCAGCGCCCACGCCCAGAAACAGATGGTGAAACCGGCGGTGGCCAGGGCGAGCATCGTCGCGGGGCGGCGCTCGGAGACCGCGCTGGTCTGCGGATCGGCGGGCGGCGTCGTTGCCATCGCGACCTCACATCTGCCGACCGGTCGTCCGGCCGCGCTCTGAGCGGTCTCTCCAATCTGCCCGATCTCCGGCGAGCGCGCACCTGTCCTCGCGGGGAAAGTTCTGGTTCGTGCCGGGTTGTCCCGGTGTCGTGTCGGTGTCGCGTCGGTGTTGTGTCGGAGGGATGCGGCAGGCTGGGCACGCAACAACGAAGGAGGTGGGCATGTACCTAGCCGACGCCGACCGGCTCGTGCTCAGTCCGACCGATCTGGTCGCCCACCTCGAGTGCCCGCATCTCACGACGCTGAATCGCGACGTCGCGCTGGGGCGGCGGCCGCGCCCGGCGAACGACGATCCCGGTGCCGGCGTCGTGCGCCGCCGCGGGGACGAGCACGAGGCCGCGGTGCTCGCCGAGATGTCGGCGTCGTTCCGGGTGGCCGAGATCCCCCGCGGGTGCGGCCCCGCCGAGGCCGAGGAGCTGACGGTCGCGGCGATGAAGGACGGCGCCGACCGCATCTTCCAGGCCACCTTCTTCGACGGTCGCTGGCGCGGGCACGCCGACTTCCTCATCCGCAACGACGCTCGCCCGAGCAAGCTCGGCGACTGGTCGTACGACATCGCCGACACCAAGCTCGCCCGGCACGTCAAAGCCTCGGCGCTGCTGCAGATGGCCGTGTACGCCCAGCGGCTCGAGGAACTTCAGGGCACCCCGCCGCACCAGCTCACCGTCATCCTCGGCGACCGCCAGGCCGTGAGCGTTCCGTACGTCGACGTCGCGGCCTACACCCGACGGGCGATGCGCGAGTACGAGTCGTGGCTGGGTGAACCCGATGGCACGTATCCCGTGCGCGTCGGGCACTGCGCGGTGTGCCCGTGGTCGCAGACGTGCGCTCAGCAATGGCAAGACGACGACGACCTCGTCCTCGTCCCGTTCCTCCGGCGGGCTCAGCGCGAGTCGTTCGGGGCGGCAGGCATCACCACGGTCAAGGCTCTGGCCGAGGCGAGCGACGACGCGCTGGCCGCCGTTGTCACCGTCGGCACCGCCACCAAACGCAAGCTCGCCGACCAAGCACGGCTCCAGGTCGAGGCGCGGACCGGTGGTGCGCCGCCGTACACGTTCGTCACGCCGGTCGAGCCTCGGCGCGGACTGGCGCTGCTGCCCGCCCCCGATCCCGGCGACCTGTTCCTCGACCTCGAAGGCGATCCGTTCTTCGGCGACCACGGCATCGAGTACCTGTGGGGCGTCAGCGACGTCCATGACGAGTTCACCTCGTGGTGGGCGCACGACGCCGGTGCCGAGCAGCGGGCGTTCGAGCAGGTGGTCGACCACATCCTGCGGGTCTGGCGCGAACGTCCGGGCATGCACGTCTACCACTACGCGCCGTACGAGCCGAGCCGGCTCAAAGAGCTCTCGCAGCGCTACGGCACCCGGGTGGACGAGGTCGACGCGTTGCTCCGCGGCGAGCGCCTGGTCGACCTCTACGCGGTGGTCCGGCAGGGGTTGCGCGTGGGCACGGAGTCCTACTCCATCAAGGCGCTCGAACAGTTCTACGCACCGGATGGGCGGGCCGGCGCCGAGGTGAAGGACGCCGGGTCGAGCATCGTGGAGTACGAGCGCTGGCTGATCGAAGGTGACCAGGCGATTCTCGAGGCCATCGAGGCGTACAACCGGGACGACTGTGTCAGCACCCGCCGGCTGCGTGACTGGCTCGAACAGCGCCGTACCGAGCTCATCGGCCTCGGCCATGCGGTGCACCGGCCGGGCGACGATCTGGCCGATCCCACCGAGCACCTGACCGAACGCGACCCCGAGCTCGTGGCTCTGGAGGCGCGGCTGCTCGCCGACGTCCCCGCCGAGCACGACGCGCGTACCCCGGCCCAGCAGGCATACGCGCTGCTGGCCGATCTGCTCGAATGGCACCGGCGCGAGGATCGGGCCGAGTGGTGGGAGTACTTCCGGGTGCGTGCCCTGGCTCTCGACGAGCTCACCGACGAGCCGGCCACGCTCGGCGGTCTGCGCGATCCGCAGCTGCTGCGACGTGAAGCGAACTCCGGCGTGTGGCGCTACCACCTGCCGCCACAGGAATGCCGGCTCCGGGTCGGTCAGCGAGTCGGGCACGCCGGGCCCGAGGGCGGCAGCAGCACCATCGTCCGGCTCGACCTCGACCTCGGCCGGGTCGACCTCAAGCGTGCCCTGCGCAACGAGGAGCCGCACCCGCCCGCGCTGTTGCCTTCCGGCCCGGTGCCCACGCAGGTGCACGAGGCGGCCCTGCGCCGTGTCGCGACCTGGGTCGCCGAGCACGGCCTCGACGGCGACGGACCCTACCGGGGCGTTCGCGACCTGGTGCTCGGCCGTCCGCCCCGGCTGTCCGGCGACATCGCGCTGCGCCTGGACGGCGAGGCCGGCGTCGACGCGTTGTGCCGGGTCGCGCCATCGCTGACCGGTGTGCTGCCCGTCCAGGGACCGCCCGGTGCCGGAAAGACCTTCGCCGGATCACACGCGATCATCCAGATGCTGCGGGCCGGCCGCACGGTCGGCATCACCGCGCTGAGCCACCGCGTCATCACCAATCTGCTCGACGCCGTCATGGCGGCCGACGATCCCG
Source organism: Actinomycetes bacterium (assembly GCA_021793295.1). GTDB lineage: Bacteria > Actinomycetota > Actinomycetes > Jiangellales > Jiangellaceae > Haloactinopolyspora. The sequence goes on along the minus strand of JAJYTA010000127.1, from coordinate 5,780 downwards.
CGGCACCGGTGGTGCGGGCGATTCAGAAGGCCGACGACGGTAACGCCAGCCGCCACGACGGTGTCACGGTCGTCAACTCCAACGCTGATGTCGAGTCCGCGATGGCCGCCGGCGACGTCAATCTCGTGGCCGGTACCGGGTGGCTGTTCGCCCGGCCGGACGTGCGGGTGGACGTCCTCGTGATCGACGAAGCCGGGCAGTTCTCGCTGGCGAACGCGGTCGCTGCCGGCGCTGCGGCGGACGCGTTGATCCTGTTGGGTGACCCGCGGCAATTGCCGCAGCCGTCCCAGGGCACCCATCCGGCCGGCGCGGGAGCCTCGGCGCTCGAGCACGTCCTCGGCCAGCACGACACCGTGCCGCCGGAGCGCGGGTTGTTCCTCGACACCACGTGGCGCATGCATCCAGCGGTCTGTGCCCCGGTGTCCGAGTTGTCCTACGACGGCCTGCTGCATCCGCGCGCCGGGCTCGAGCGGCAGGCCGTCGCCGGTGCGGACGACCTCGCCGGCGCGGGCATCCGTTGGTTCCCGGTACCGCACACCGGGTGCTCGGTGCGCAGCGACGCCGAGGTGGAGGTGATCGACGACGTGGTCCAGCGGCTCACCGGCCGGGAGTGGATCGACGCTGACGGCCACGTCAGCACGCTGGGTCCGAACGACATCCTCGTGGTGGCGCCGTACAACGCTCAGGTTGGTCAGTTGCTCGCCCGGCTCGAGGGCCGCGCCCGGGTCGGTACGGTGGACAAGTTCCAGGGCCAGCAGGCACCGGTCGTCATCGTGTCACTGACCACGTCGTCGGCGGCTGACGCGCCGCGCGGCGTCGACTTCGTCGCCAACCGCAACCGCCTCAACGTCGCGGTGTCTCGGGCGCGCTCGCTCGCGGTGCTGGTGGGTAGCCCGGCGCTGCTGACGGCACCGGTGCGCAATGTCGATCAGGTGCAAGGCCTCAACACCTTGTGTCGTCTGGTGGAGTTCGCCGGCGCTGACGGCGCCGCTATGTCAGTGTCGTGAGCTGCTCGTCGAACAACACCGCGTCATCAGTGGCCGGGGCACCCTGAGTCGAGCGAAGCGATCCAGACGTTGCGGAATTCGACGTCCGAGCCGTCGTGGTGGTTCTGGAAGCCGAGGTGGCCCGCCAGAGCTCGGCTACCGTCGCCGGTGTAGGTGTTGACGACCTGCCCGTTGAGGATGACCGTGTACGTCTGGCCGACAGCTTTGACCTCGTAGGTGTTCCACGTCCCGGTCGGCTTGGCCAGCAGGTCGGTGATGGTGGCGAAGTTGTAGATGGAACCCGTCTTCTGTGGGTCACCGCCGCCTGGATTGTCCTCGATCTGTGCTTCGTAGCCGCGCACGCTGTCATCGGGTTGTGCGCTCCACGCACCGTCCCAATTCCACGGTGCCGGAAACCGCATGAAGACGCCGGAGTTGTCGGTCGGATTGTTCGTTCGGTATTGAAGCTTCAGGTGGAAATCGCCGAAGGCTTCGCGCGTGTACCACAGCAGGCCACCGGAGCCGCGGCTCATGAGCGTGCAGTTCTCGGTGACGACGAAGGAGCCGTAGCCGGCCATCTGCCAGCCGTGGAGTGTGTGGCCATCCCACAGGGCAGTGAATCCGGCCGGTGGATCCGGCGTCGGGCACCTGTCGGGCTGCTGTTCGGCGCCCGCGGCCGGACCCACGGACACGGACATCGCCAATACGCCGGCACACACCACAGACAACACGCTTCGACGCATGAGGACTCCATCCGCATTCGCAGGCTGGAAAGCGCTTGCCCACCAGCGTGGACGGTGCCGCCGGTCGGTGTCAAGAAGCAGGGTGAAACCGATCGGCAACCGGACGGAAGACACCGACTGGTGAACTGTTCCCGCTCGTCAGCGTGCGCGGTCGGCAGTGCTGCCGGCAACGGGGGCGTATGCGGGTCGAGCTCCACGTTTCCAATGAAGGGACAGATATATGCGAAAGTGGACAGTGGCCGCGGCGGTGATCGCGCTCACGGTCGGGTTGGCCGGGCCTGCGCACGCCGACAACGAGGGGAAGTTCAGCACCCAGTTCGTGGACGGCGCAGGTGTCGTCACAGACGACTTCGGCGATCACTTCAAAGAGATCGGCGGCAGCCTCTGCGCCGGTTGCGCGCACTCGTGGAACACCGACACCGTCGTGTTGTGGCAGTCCATCCTGGCAGCTGAAGGCTTGCTGTCCACCAATGCCATCGACGGCAAGTTCGGCGCGCAGACGGCCGAGGCCACCAAGAGCTGGCAGCGCCGGTACGGGCTGGCCGCCGACGGCAAAGTCGGTCCCGCGACGTGGGGCAGGGCCGACTACAACCTGTACTTCACCAGCAAGGGACGCTTCACGAAGTACATCGGCCGTTCCGGCAACGTCACGTTCCGGCGTGGCGGGCTCAGCACGGACTACGGCGATGGTGCGTACATGATGGAGTACGTGGACGGTGCCGACGGCTCCGCGAGCTTCGACGGGTCGCGCATCTACCACAAGAAGCGGACGATCACCGTGCGCTGAAAATAGCTGGAAGCGGCGCGGCCTCGGTCTGTTGAGTTCAGGCCGAGGCCGCGCCACGTCGTTCGTGGCGTTGGGGGAGTGCGCGGTCCGCGCGGTCGTGATGATCGTCGTGTGCGGGGGTGCCGATTCGGGTGGTCGTGATGATCGTCGTGCGTGGGGGTGCGGGGTATAACGGCTGTTTCGACCACGACGATCTTCACGACCGAGCCGTGGACCGATCCGTGGGCCGATCCGTGAATCGATCCATGACCGGCGTGTAGGTGTGCTCTCGGCGGCGAGCTTCCCCCGGCTTGATCTCCCCGAGGGGCTTGTTGACATCCATAGTAGAGGTTCTCTAACGTTCAGAGGTCAGACCTTAGATGTCGTACCTAACCAGTGAGGTGTGGCGATGCGTCGTCGACGAGGGATCGTGGCCGGGGTAGGTACGGGGGCAGCCGTCGTGGCGGCGTTGATGACGTACGCGCCGGGCGGAGTCGCGTCCGACGCTGCACCACCACAACACGGTGCGGCACCAGCGGAGACCGTCGTCGTCGACGGCACGAGCGTAGGCCGTGAATTCGACGGACTCGGCGCGGTCAGCGCGGGCGCGTCCAGCCGGTTGCTGTACGACTACCCGGAACCAGAGCGTAGCCAGATCCTCGATTACCTGTTCACCCCCGGCTACGGTGCCTCGTTGCAACTGCTCAAGGTGGAGATCGGTGGCGACATGAACTCCACGTCCGGCGCTGAGCCCAGTCATCTGCGCAAGCCCGGGGAGCTCAACTGCCACCGGGGGTACGAGTGGTGGCTGATGCGCGAAGCCCGGAAACGCAACCCCGACATCGTTCTCGGTGGGCTGCAGTGGGGCGCACCGGGCTGGTTCGACGGTGGATTCTGGAGCCAGGACAACATCGACTACCTGCTGGCGTGGCTGGACTGTGCCGAGCAGCACGACCTCGACATCGACTTCATGGGCGGCTGGAACGAGGCCGGCTACGACACCGACTGGTTCGTGCGCTGGAAGGAAGCCTTGCAAGCCGAGCATCCGGACATCGAACTGACCGCCGCGGACGACACCCCGAACTGGAACTGGCGCGTGGCCGACGACATGCAAGCCGACGGTGCGTTCGGCGCCGCCGTCGACGTCGTCAACCAGCACTCGCCATGCGGTCACCGCACGCTCTACGTGGAATGTTCCAGCACCGAGACCGCCAAGAACCTCGACAAGCCGTTGTGGATCGGTGAACTGAGTTCGATGGCGCACGACGCCGGTGCCGAGCCGTTGGCGCGCGCGGCCAACCGGATGTACATCGACGCCGACATCACCGCGATGATGGTGTGGTCACCGATATCGGCGTGGTACTCCAACATCACGCTGGCCGACACCGGACTCATGGTGGCCGAATGGCCGTGGTCGGGCTATTACGACGTCGGCGACAGCATCTGGGCCTACGCGCACACGACGCAGTTCGCCCAGCCCGGCTGGCACTACCTCGACTCCGCCAGCAAGCGGTTGAGCTCCGGAGCCACCATGGTTGCCCTGGCCACACCGGACAGCGACGACTGGAGCGCGATCATCGAGACCCTCGACGCGGAGGGCGCGAGTACCCTCACCCTCGACGTCGTGGACCTGCCTTCCACCCCGATGCAGCTGTGGTCCACCGACTTCGCCTCCGACGATCCCGCCGACCGGTTCCGTCACGTCGGCACGATCACCCCGGACGGCAACACGGTGACGCTCGATCTGGAGCCTGGCCACGTGTATTCGATCACCACGACCGACGGGCAAGGCAAGGGCGATGCCGAACCGGCCGCGAGCGGCACCGATCAGCTCGACCTGCCGTATCGCGAGTCGTTCGAGCACGTCGACGACGGCGGGTTGGCTCGCTACTTCTCCGACCTCGCCGGGGCGTTCGAGGCCGCGCCCTGCGGCGGCGGCCGGGACGGGACGTGCTACCGGCAGATGGTGGACGAAGCGCCGATCAGCTGGGGCGGGGTCGGCGAGATCCCGCTGAGCACCATGGTCGGTGATCCGCGCTGGTGGGGCGACTACACCGTCCAGACCGACGTGCTGCTCGAAGAGCCCGGCTACGTGGAGGTGGGCGGGCGCATCTCCGGCCAGTCGTGGGGCACCCCGGCCAGCGGCTACCACCTGCGCATCGGCACCGACGGGTGGGAGTTGTTCAGCCGCGATCACGCCACGGGCATGGAGCAGACGTTGTCCGCCGGAGACGACGCCATCGACGTCGAAACGTGGCACACCGTCGCCCTGCGGATGCACGGGTCCCGGATCGAAGTCGTCGTGGACGGCGAGCAACTGGGCAGCGTCGACGACACGACGCAGCGCACCGGGAACGTGGCGCTCGGCGTCAGTATGTGGGACCACGCTCAGTTCGACGACCTGCAGGTGACGCGCACCGGCCGGCCGCCGAATCTGGTCGCGAAGGACATGATGACGGCGACGGCGTCCAGCGAGCACGGCTTCCACCGCGGCTGGACGCACGGTGCCGAGCACGTGATCGACGACCGGCCCGAGACGACGTGGAGCTCGCGGTTCGACCCAGCCGAGCCCCTGCCGCAGAGCGTCACCCTCGACCTGGGGCGACCCCAGCGAATCCAGGCGTTGACGTACCAGCCGCGGCTGGACGGCAGCACCAACGGCATGATCACCGGGTACGAGGTGCAGCTCAGCCGAGACGGCGAGTCGTTCGAGCCCGTGGTGAGCGGACAGTGGAGCGCGGACAGCTCCACGAAGGTGGCGGCCTGGGATGCACAAGTCGCCCGCTACGTCCGCCTCGTCGCCACCGACGAAGGCAAGGCGTGTGGTACGGCGACCGCCACCGCGGGTGAGCTCGGCGTGGTCCGCGCCGGCGGGCCCACGCTCACCACGACGCCGCCCGCGCCGCCACGCCCGCAGGTCCCGGACGACGCGCCGCCGGAGTTCGACGATATCGTGCCATCGGACCAGGTCACGGCCACTGCGAGCAGCGTGCACAGCGATCCGCACCTGGCGTGCATGGCCGTGGACGGGCGCGCGACGACGTTCTGGCACTCCGCGCCGGCTGCCACCGGACCGTTGCCCGCATCGGTCACGCTGGACCTCGGCGACACTTATGACGTTCACGGCTTGGGGTATCTGCCTCGCCAGGACGGGAACCAGAACGGCAACATCACGGAGTACCGCGTCGAGGTCAGCGTCGACGGTGAAGATTTCACGACGGTGGCTGACGGCGACTGGGCCGATGACAAGGAGCAGAAGTACGCAACGTGGACGGCTACGACAGC
>JAJYTA010000126.1 GCA_021793295.1 Actinomycetes bacterium | reverse complement strand
GTACCGACCCGGCCGCTGCTGTGGCCGGCGCCGAGCTGATCGTGGTGTGTGTCCCGGCGTTCGGCCACGCCCGCTTCGCCGAGTTGATCGCTCCGGTCGTCACCGACGGCCAGCGCGTGCTCTGGGTCGGTGAGGGCGGCGGCAGCCTGGTCTTCGCCGACGCCCTGCGCCGCATCGGTCGCACCCCGGACATCGAGATCGGCGAGACGAACAGCCTTCCCTACGGGGCTCGCGTCCGTGCGCCCGGCGTCATCACCGCATCGCGCAAGGCCGGAGGCACCCTCGTGTCGGTCCTGGGCCGCGACCGCGGCCTCGTGGGCATCGCGCAGGCCGTGTGGCCGTGGGTGACGCCGGCCGAGAACGTCTGGGAGACGGTCCTGCTCAACTTCAACGCCATCGACCACGTGCCGCCGATCATCTGCAACCTCGGCGTCGTCGAGGGCCGGCACGGGAAGATGCTGCTCTGGGGTGAGGGCGCCTCGCCGAGCGTCGCGCGGATCATCGAGACCCTCGACGGTGAGTTGCTGGAACTGCGCCGCGCCCTGGGCGTGCGCAACGCCAAGCGCTACGCCGACTACCTCGTCGAGCAGGGCTTCGCGCCGCCGGGAGCGGAGTCGTTCTTCGACCTGTTGCAGTCCAGCACGTTCTCCGACAGCACCTTCCGGTGCGGACCGGACGCCCTGTCCAGCCGGTACATCACCGAGGACGTGCCGTACGCACTGGTGCTGTTCTCGTCCATCGGGCGGGCGGTCGGCGTGCCGACGCCGACGGTGGACAGCCTGACCCACCTGGCCTCCATCGCCCTCGGGCGCGACCTGTTCGCCGAAGGCCGCACGCTCGACGACGTCGGCCTGGGTGGGCGCGACCGCGACGGGCTCGTCGCCGCGGCCGAGGCAGGCCGGTGGTGACGGGACTGCGGCTCGCCGGCGGCTCGATACTGTCCGCGGCCGGGGACGCCGCGACCGGCGACCTCGCCATCCGCGCCGGGCGCATCGCCGAGAGCCGACCCGACGACGAGATCGTCGACGTGACCGGCCACCTGGTGCTGCCGGGCCTGGCCAACCGCCACGACCATCTCCGGTCGCTGCTGCCGGCCAGCCGAGCGGCGGAGACGCTGCCGTTGCCTGCGGTCGTGGAACGTGCCGGCGCGGCCGGTGCAGCGGCGACTCCGGAGCATTACCGGGCCCTGACGGCCCTGGGCGCGGCCCGGATGGTGCTCGGCGGCGTGACATCGGTCATCGACCACATCTACCCGGTGCATGTTCCGGGGATGATCGAAGCGGCCGCCGCCGGCCACGACGACGTCGGACTGCGCGCCTCGCTCGCTGTCGGGCTGATGGACCACGGCCACCCGGACGTGGTCCAAGACCCCGAGACGACCATCGCCACCGTGGCCCGCATCGCCGACGACACCGTTCCCGCCGAACGGCTGTACCTGGCACCGGTGTCGCTGCGGCAGTCGTCACTCGACGTCTACACCGCAGCAGTGCGCGCCGCGGACCGGCTCGGGATCCGGCTCTACACCCACATCGCCGAATCCGCTGCTGAGGTCGACGCCTGCGTCGCCGAACACGGTCTGCGCCCGGTCGAGTTGCTGCACTCGATCGGGTTCCTGCGCCCCGGCACGACGGTGGTGCACGCCGTGCAGCTCAGCGAGCACGAACGGGACCTGCTGGCAACCACCGGCACGGCCGTCGCCTACTGCCCCTCGAACCACCTGCGCTTCGCCAAGGGGTTCGCCCCGGTACGCGACCTGCTCGACCGCGGCGTGCGCGTGGGGCTGGGCATCGACGGCATGGTCGACGGCTTCACCGAGATGCGCCAGGCCGTCTACGCGCAGGCCCAGGCCACCGGCATCACCGGCGCCCTCACCACGGTCGAGGCGTACCGGATGGCCGTCGGGGGTGAGCTGGCTGTGGGCGAACGCGCCGACGTCGTGGTCGTCGCTCAAGACCGGCTCGAAGTGCAGCCGATCGCCGACCCGTTGTGGACGCTGGTGCACCGCATGGTCGGCGCCGACGTCACCGACGTGTACGTCGACGGCACGCCCGTGGTCCGGCAACGGACCTTGACCAGAGTCAGCCACGCCGACATCGCCGAGCAGGCCGCGGCAGCTACCGCTGCCATCGCCTCGGCCTGCGGCATCGACCTTCCACCTGGCGGCAGCGCCGCCACCCCAGTCAACCCGGTCAGATCTGGGAACCGAGCGGGTTCCCGATAATCCGAGGAGGCACCACCATGACACGTCAGAGCAGCGTCGCTCTCGGCCGGCGCCGGGCCGGTCACCCCTTCGTTCTCGACCGGCGGCGGTTCCTCGGTCTCGGTGCGGGAGCACTGGCCGGCGCCGCGCTCGCCGGCTGCGGCGGCTCGTCGAGCACCGTCGGTTCCGGTGACGGCGGCGGCAGCGGTAACGGAGGAGGCGGCGGCAGTGACACCCTCACCGTGTGGGGTAGCAATGCCTGGTCCGATGGCGATGCCCCGTTCGTCAAGGCGCTGGAGAACTACCCGGATGCCGAGGTCGAGTACGAGCCGTTCCCGGCCAACGACCTGGTCGACAAGATCACCACGGCGATCAACGGCGGCGGCGGGCCGGATGTCATGCTGCTCGACGTCAGCCAGGTGACCCAGTTCGGTGCTTCGGGCCTGTTCGCCGACATCACCCACCAGTTCTCACCCTTGGCCGGCGACTTCTTCGAGGCCAGTGTGCTGTCCGCGCAGTTCGAGGGGCGGCAGTACGCGGTGCCGTACGACACCAACAACGTCGCCCTGTTCTGGAACACGCGCCTGTTCGCCGAAGCCGGGATCGACTCACCCCCGACCACGTGGGAGGAGTTCCTGGCCGCGGCGGTCGAGCTCACCCACGACGACCAGTACGGCTTCATGATGGGCGCGTTGGGCTACGGCGCGTTCCTCTGGTGGCCCTGGCTGTGGCAGAACAGCGGGCAGATCCTGACCGACGACCTCACCAAGGCCGCGTTCAACGACGAGGCCGGGCGCGAGGCATGGCAGTTCTACGCCGATCTCCACCTGAAACACGGCGTCGTGCCGCCCACCTTCCTCACCGTCACCCAGTCGTGGGACGAGTACAACGACCCGTTCATCGGCGAGAAGGTGGCGATGATGACCACCGGCAGCTGGGCGATGGCCTCCATCGAGACGATCAATCCCGAGCTCGAGTACGCCGTGGCTCCGCTGCCCACCCGAGACCGGGGCGCCACCGTGGTCGGCGGGAACGCGCTCGCGGTGTCGGCGGAGTCGGCCAAGGCCGACGCAGCCTGGAAGCTGATCGAGTACCTCGTCAGCGCGGACCAGCGTTCGGTCATCGAGGAGTCGTCTCGCATGTCCGCGCGCCGCGACGTCGTCGACACCGAGTACGTCAAGGCCGATCCCGCGTTGCAGACGTTCGCCCAGCAGGCGGAGTACGGCGTGGCCCGGCCATCGATCCCCAACTGGGGGCAGATCGAGTGGGGCGTCATGGCGGAGTCGTGGGACAGCGTCATCCATGAGCAAGCCGCTCCGCTGGACGCGCTGGACCAGGCCCAGGCCGAGGTCGACAAGGTGCTGGCCGGCTAGAACCGGAGGTCCTCCGACTCGGGGGGTTCGACATCATGACCCTGACCACACCCGTGCGCGACACCACGTCGCAGTCGCCGGCACAGCGGCACCACACGCCGCTGCGCCGGCGGCTCACCCCGCTCGCGTTCGTCGGGCCGGCCGTCGTCGTGCTCGTGATCATGCTCGCGTACCCGGTGGGGAACGCGATCTGGACCAGCTTCAACTACGAGGTCGCTACCGCGCCCGGCGAAGGAGAGTTCGCCGGGCTCGGCAACTTCCGCAACATCTTCGGCGACTCGGACTTCGTCGGCGCGTCGATCCGCAGCAGCTTGTGGGTCCTCGGCAACCTGGTGCTGCAGATCGTGCTCGGCCTGGTCATCGCCTCGGTGTTGAACCAGCGGCTGCGCGCGCGGGCGGTGATCCGCAGCGTCGTCATCATCCCGTGGGTGGTGCCGACCGTGGTGGTCGCGATCATGTGGCGGTTCCTGCTCGACCCCTCCAGCGGCCCACTGAACGACATCCTGATCTCCACCGGGGTCGTCAGTGATCCGCCGCTGTGGCTGGCCGACACCACGCTCGCGTTTCCGATGCTGACGTTGATCAGCGTCTGGAAATGGACCCCGTTCGTGGCGGTCATCTTGTTGGCCGGGTTGCAGTCGGTGCCCGACGAGGTGCGGGAGGCCGCACTGATCGACGGCGCCAGCACCTTCCAGCGGTTCCGCTACGTGATCATGCCGCACATCCACACCAGCATCGCCATGTCCAGCGTCTTGACCATCGCCTACTCGATCAACAACTTCGCGGGCATCTGGCTGTTCACCCGTGGCGGGCCCGCCGGGAGCACCGAGACGCTGACCACGCTGGCCTACCGCTACGCGTTCCAGGCGTTCGACTTCGGCCGAGCCTCCGCCGTGGCGGTGATCTTGTTCGCCTTCGTGTTCCTCGTCAGCTGTGTGTACTTCTACCTCGTGGAGGGCAGGCGCCGATGAATGCCCACACCTCGCACCCCCGGCTGCGCCGCGCCGGGCTGTACGCGCTGATCGTCGTCATCCTCGCCATGGTGATCGTGCCGTTCGGCTGGATGGTGCTGTCGAGCTTCAAGACACCGGCCGAGATCCGCGGTCTCACCGACAGTTGGCTGCCCGAAGGTCTCTACCTGGGCAACTACCAAGGCCTGCAGGACACGTCGTTCGTCACCTACTTCGTCAACAGCATCGTCATCGCCGTCGGCACGACCGCGCTGTCGATCATCATCGCCGTGCTGGCCGGCTACGGCCTGGCCCGGTTCAACTTCGTCGGCAACCGCATGCTGCTCATCGCCATCGTGACCATGCAGATGTTCCCGGCGGTGCTCCTGGCCGTGCCGCTGTACAAGATGCTCAGTGCCGCGCAGTTGCTCGACACCCGGGGCGGGCTCGTCGTCGTCTACATCACCTTCGCGCTGCCGTTCTGCATCTGGATGCTGCGCAACTACTTCCTCACCGTGCCGGTGGAGGTGGAAGAGGCCGCCTTGATCGACGGCTGCAACCGACTGACCGCCTTGTGGCGGGTGCTACTGCCGCCGACCATGCCGGCCGTCGCCGCCGCGGCCGCGTTCTGCGTGATCCAGGTGTGGGAGGAGTTCCTCTACGCCAACACGTTCATCGACTCCGACGAGCTGCGCCCGCTGTCGGTCGGGCTGAACTCGCTGATCGGTCAGTACTCCACCGACTGGGGCCGCCTGATGGCCTCCGGCGTGCTCATGGTGATCCCGGTGGTGCTGATCTTCGCGTTCCTGCAGCGCTACCTGACTCAACTGGCTGGAGGGTCGGTCAAGGGATGAAGATCATCGACGTCCGATGCGTGCGGTACACCGGCGAGCTCGAGCATCCGGAACCGTTCTGGTCCGAACGGCTGCGCCGACCGGTCGACGTCTACCCGGAATTCGCCGCGCTCGGGGCCACCGACCTGCCACGGACCGGGCCGGATCGCTACCGGGTCGAGAGCATCTTCCTGCACATCGACACCGACACCGGCCTCACCGGGACGACCGCCCACATCAGCGCCGACCAGGCGCACATCGTCAACACGACGCTACGACCGGTGTTGCTCGGCGCTGATCCGCTGGCGACCGAACGGCTGTGGGACGTCGGGTACCGCTCGTCCATCCACGCCCGCCGCGGCGCGGGCATGCTGGCGCTGTCGGCGGTGGACTGCGCGCTGTGGGACATCCGTGGGCAGCATTTCGGCGTGCCGTGCCACGTCCTGCTGGGTGGCCCGACCCGCTCGACGGTCCCGGTCTACGTCTCGACGCTGGGCGCCGCGCTCGACCGCGACAGCGTGCGGCGCACGACCCGCGCGGTCGTCGATTCCGGCGCCAAGGGCATCAAGTGGTTCCCGCGGGTCGGCCCGCCCGACGGCGCCGCCGGGGTGCGCGCCGTGGCCGAGCTGGTCGAGACCGTGCGGGCCGAAGCCGGCGACGATCTCGAGATCATGCTGGACGCGTGGAGCTCGTGGGACGTCGCGTTCACCGTCGACGTCGCCCGGGCGATCCGCGACCTGGGTGTGCGCTGGATCGAAGAACCCCTGAACACCGACGACGTGGCGGGTTACCGACGGCTGCGCGAAGTGTTGCGGGGGGCCGGCAGCACGGTGGCCATCGCCGGGGGCGAGCACGAGTACGGCCGGTGGGGATTCGCCGCGTTCACCGCTGCTGACGTGTTCGACGTCTACCAGCCTGACCCGCATTGGTCCGGCGGCATCAGCGAGGTGGCGAAGATCGCCTCGATCGTCTCCGCCGCCGGGGCGCCGATGATCCCGCACGGCCAGTCGATGCAGTGCAACGCCGCTCTCACCTTCGCCGCGTCGCCGCAGCTCACACCAGAGATGGAGTACCTGACCCGGCTGGCGCCGCTGTACCAGCACTTCCTCGCTCACCCCATCACGGCAACCGACGGGATGATCAGCGCACCGACCCGCCCAGGGCTGGGGATGGAACTGGACCCCGACCGCATCGTCACCGCGGAGCCGGTGGCATGAGCCGAGCGCGAACCGAAGACGCCAGCAGCGCCCGCGTCACCACGCCCGTGGTCGCGTCGCTGTGGCGCTACGACGCCGCCGCCGTCACCGCGATGGCCGCACCGCACGACGTTCAGGTCGTCGAACCGGCGCCGGGACTCACCACGATCGACCTCGTCCGCGACGCCGACATCGTGCTGGCCGACCCGTCCGGCCACTACGCTCTGACCGGCGAGGTCATCGCGCAGATGCGGCGCTGCCGGCTGATCCAGCAGCCGTCGGTGGGTACCGACACCCTGGACGTCGCCGCCGCGGCCGCGCGCGGCATACCGGTGGCGAACACCGCGGGCAGCAACAGCCGGTCGGTCGCCGAATGGGTCGTGATGGCCATCCTGACCCTGCTGCGCGACGCGCATCGCTCGCACGCGGACATGACCGACGGTGCCTGGCCACGTCCGCGGCCGGGCCGCGAGCTGGGCGGGCTCACGGTGGGGTTGATCGGGATGGGCAACACCGGCCGTGCGGTGGCGGCGGCGCTGGCCGGCTTCGGCTGCACCGTGGTGTTCCATCACCATCGCCGCTGCCCGGACCCGCCGGCCGGCACCCGCCAGGTCCCCCTCGACGACCTGCTGCGCCGCAGCGACGTGGTCAGCCTGCATGTGCCGCTGCGCCCCACCACCCGGCACCTGCTCGACGCCGACCGACTGGCGATGATGAAACCCGACGCCATCGTGATCAACACCAGCCGTGGACCGGTGATCGACGAGGCCGCGCTGCAGACCTGGCTGGCCGCCCGCCCGGATCGCCGGGCCGGTCTCGACGTGTTCGCCGTCGAGCCACTCGCCCCGGACTCTCCGCTGCGCCAGAACCCGCAGGTGCTGCTCAGCCCGCATGTCGCCGCGCGCACCGCAGACGTCCACCGCCGCTTGGACGAGCTGATCGGTGAAAACCTGCGCCGTGCGTTGTCCGGGCGTGAGGTCCTACACTGGGTCGATGACGGAGGAGGGTCGCCGTGAGCACCATGCGGCTGCACTCGATCGAGCTGCTGGCCACGATGACCGGCGAGGAGATCACCGACGGCGCCGTCTTGGTCCGCGACGGCTGGATCGAGCAGGTGGGCACCACCAGCGAGGTCACCACCACCGCCGACGAGTCCGTGGACCTGTCCGGCCATGTGGTTCTGCCCGGCCTGGTCAACACCCACCAGCACCTGTGGCAGACCCTGACCCGGGCCGTCCCCGCTGCGCAGGATGCTGCCTTGATCGACTGGCTCACCGTGCTGTTCCCGGTCTGGGAGAAGCTCACGCCCGACGCCGTCCGGACCGCGGCTGCCGTCGGCGCCGCGGAACTGGCCTTGTCCGGGTGCACCACCGTCGCCGACCACCACTACGTGTGGCCGAACGGCGTGCGCATCGACGACATCGTCGACGCCGTGACCCAGGTCGGCCTCCGCGCGCACCTGACCCGCGGCGGCATGAGCATCGGCGCGTCCCAGGGCGGCCTGGCCGCCGACGCGCTCACCGAGACCGAAGACATCATCGTCGAGGCGACCGAGCACGCGATCACCCGCTTCCACGACCCGGAACCGGGGGCCATGCTCCGCATCGCGGCCGGGCCGCCCTCGGTGCTGTCGACCTCGGCGCAGGTGTTGCGCGAACTCGCCGCGCTGGCCTCGCGCCAAGGTGTCGGCTTGCATACCCACCTGGCCGAGACCGCCGGTGAGGCCGAGCGTTGCCGGCTGGCCGTCGGGGAGGCTCCGCTGCCCTACCTGATGTCGCTGGACTGGAGCGGCCCACACGTCTGGTTCGCCCACGCCGTGCATCTCGATGCCGATTCCATCGCGTCCCTGGCCGAGGCAGGCGCCGGTGTCGCGCACTGCCCGACGTCGAACATGCGGCTGGGCTCCGGGATCGCGCCGGTGCGCGAGTTCCTGACCGCCGGGCTCCGGGTGGGGCTCGGTGTCGACGGGGCCGCCTCCAACGACTCCGGCGACCTGCTCACCGAGGCCCGTCAGGCGATGCTGCTCGCGCGCCTCGCCGACGGATTGCGCGGCGGCCCCGGCGAGCACGGCTTCCTGACCGCACGCCAGGCGCTGCAGATGGCGACCACCGGCGGTGCCGACGTGCTCGGGCGGGACGACATCGGCGTGCTGGCGCCTGGTCGCGCCGCCGACATCATCGCCGTCGACCTCGACCGCCCCCGGTTCTCAGGTCAGCACGACCCGCTCGCAGCACTGGTGTTCTGCGGCGCGAACGGGGTCGACCAGTCGTGGGTGCACGGTCGCCGGGTGGTCGAGGACGGGCAGCTGCGTACCGTCGATGTCGGCGACCTGCTCACCGAACATGGAGCTCACGCGGCGGAGCTGGTGGCATGACGGCGACCGCCCGGATGCGCGAACTGCTGGCGTTCATCTACGACGACCGGGTGGCGCGCGACCTCACCGATCGGTTGACGAAGCGACATCCCGCCGCCCCCGACGACCAACGGGTCCGGTTCGGCCACGCCGACGCGGTGCTCATCAGCTACGCCGACACCGTCCGGGACGAGTCCGTACCACCGCTGCGCACGCTGCGCCAGGTCGTCGCCGACCATGCGCCGGAATACACCCACCTGCATGTCCTACCGTTCTTCCCGTCCTCCGGCGACGGCGGCTTCTCCATCGTCGACTTCACCGAGGTCGATCCGGCGCACGGCGATTGGGACGACATCGCCGCCCTCGCCGCTGACCGCCGGCTCATGGTCGACCTCGTGCTCAATCACGTCTCGTCGCGCTCGCCGTGGTTCCGCGGGTTCCTGGCCGGCGACCCGGAGCGCTCGGACTGGTTTCACGTCGTCGACCCGTCGACCGACCTGAGCGGGGTGTTCCGGCCCCGGACGCACCCGTTGCTCACCCGGTTCGACACCGTGCGCGGACGCGAGTACGTGTGGACGACGTTCTCGGCCGACCAGGTCGACCTGAACTTCGCGAACCCGGCGGTACTGGAAGCTGTCCTCGACGTGCTCGCGGACTACGTGGCCCACGGCGCGCGCGTGATCCGTCTCGACGCGGTCGGGTTCGTCTGGAAAGAGCTCGGCACGCCGTGCCTGCATCATCCGAAGACGCACGCCGTCGTGAAGCTCATGCGGGCCTTCCTCGACCGGATCGCTCCGGACGTGCAACTGGTCACCGAGACCAACGTCCCCCACGCGGACAACATCGCCTACTTCGGCGACGGCAGCGACGAAGCGCAGATGGTGTACAACTTCGCCCTGCCGCCCTTGGTCCTCGACGCCTTCGCCCGCGGGGACACCACCGATCTGTCCGCGTGGGCAGCGACATTGTCGACGTCGGGCGACACCACGTTCTTCAACTTTCTGGCCTCGCACGACGGCATCGGTATGACTGCGGCGTACCCGATCGTGGGCGCGGACCGGGTGGGCGAGCTGGCCGAACGAGTCCGGCGTCTCGGCGGGGACTGGTCCGGGCGCACCACCGACGCCGGAACCGTCGTCCCGTACGAGTTGAACATCGGCTACGCCGACGCACTCGCCGACCACCAGGGCCAGGACCCGCGCGAGATCGCCCAGCGGATGCTCGCGGCGGCGTCGATCCAGTTCGCGCTGCAAGGTGTTCCCGGTGTCTACGTGCACAGTCACCTCGGCTCGCGCTCCTGGTGGGACGGCCCAGCTGTGACGGGCGAGAAGCGCTCGATCAACCGGGAACGCCTACAGTTGGACCGGCTGCGGACCGAGTTGGCCGATCCGCACGGAGCGCGAGCCATCGCCACCGACGGGCACCGGCGACTGCTGCGGACGCGGCGGCACCACCCGGCGTTCGACCCGTACACGCCGCACCGCGTCGAGTCGAAAGACCCGCGGGTGTTCTCGCTGCTCCGGCAGCACGACCAGGACGAACTGTGGTGCGTGACGAACATTTCCGCCGACGTGGTGACGATGCCCGCACCGCCCGGATGGGCCAGCCGGCGCGATGTTCTCACCGGCACCGCCGAGCACGGCCCGGTGCGCCTCGGGCCGTACGAGTATCGCTGGTACGGTGGCTGACACTCGCGGCGACCGGCGTGACCGCGGCGTTTACCGCAGATCGTCGCGGGTAGTGCCCTGATCGGCGGGGGAACGTACGGGTCGGTGGAGACCGCATGGACATGCCTTCGACGAACGCCGCCCGTTCCGCGGGAGCCGAGGACCATCAGGTCGTGATCGGACTCGTGGTCGACCACGGGGCGACGCCCACCGAGGTCGGCGAGTACCTGCAGAACGAGCTGGCCGGCCTGTTGACCGAGCATGTCGACGACACGACCTCATGGGAGGTCCGGGCCTCGCACGAGCCATTGCCCGCCGGCAAGTACGGCCATGCGTCCATGTTCGATGTCGGTCAGGAGCGGCTGCGCGAACGTGGCTGGGACCTGACGATCTGCATCACCGATCTCCCCATGCGCAGCGGGCGGCGCCCGGTCGTCGCCGAGGCCAGCATGGACCGTGGTACCGCGGTGGTGTCACTGCCGGCTTTCGGCGTGATGCGGTTGCAGCGCCGAGTTTCCCGTGTCGTGGTCCAGCTGATCGCCGAACTCTTGGGTCGCGACGTCTCCGCCGACTTCCAGCCCAGCATGAAGAGCCGCCGACGGCCGCAGCGCTGGTTGAGCGGTCGCTTCGACCGGGTTGACCCGGACGATTCCGAGAACGTCGACGTCCGGATCACCGCGTCGCGTGGAACGCAACGCATGCTCGTCGGCATGGTCCGCGCCAATCAACCCTGGCTGGTGGCTTTCGGCCTCACCGGCGCGACGGCCGGCTCGTTGGCCTTCAGCGCCTTCTACCTACTCAGCAGCACGCTGTGGGAACTGAGTAACCAGCTCGGCCCGGTCCGGTTGAGCCTGGCCACCCTGTCCTCACTGACCGTCCTGGTGAGCTGGCTGATCATTCGCCACGGTTTGTGGGAGAGCCCGAGACGCGCCGATCTTCCCCACGAACGCTACGAAGTCCGGCTGTTCAACGCCTCCACCGTGCTGACGCTGGCCATCGGCATGCTGTGCATGTACGTCGCCCTGTTGCTCATGCTGTTCGCAGCGGCGTGGCTGATCCTGGACGATGCGGTCCTGAGCACCTACGTCGGCGGGAGCGTCGGATTCGGGACCTACGCGAACATCGCCTGGCTGGCTACCTCCGCTGCCGGTATCGCCGGCGCGCTCGGCTCGAGCTTCGACAGCGAAGCGAAGGTCCGCCAAGCGGCCTACAGCTACCGTGAGCACGAACGCCGGGCTCAGCGCGAACAGGAACGCCAGTCCGAGCAGAGCGGGGACCACCGCGAGAGCGAGACCTCAGCACAGCGTTCCTGAGCACGTCATCGCGCGTATGAGACGGTGTGCTCCTCGGTGAACTCCAGCATGCCGTCCAGGCCACCTTCGCGGCCGATCCCGGCGTTGCCGATACCGCCGAAGGGCACCTCCGGCGTGTTGGGTGCGCCGTTGTTGACCCCGACGATGCCGATGGCCAGGCGCGCCGACAGTTGCGCCGCGTGCTCGGCATCGGCCGACATCACGTACCCGCCCAGTCCGGTCCGCCACGAGTTCACCTCGGCGACCACGGCGTCCTCGTCGGTGTAGGGCCGCACCGCGCAGACCGGACCGAAGATCTCCTCGTTCCACACGGCGGTGTCGGACGTGACCTCCACCAACGCCGGCGCGACGAAGAACCCCGGCGAGTCCGGCAGCGGCGCGCGGTCGACCCGGCAGCCGTCGGACTCGGCCGTCTCGACCAGGTGATCGAGGCGCTCGACATGACTACGCCGCAACATCGGCCCCACGTCGGTGCCGGTATCGGTCGGATCGCCGGTGGTCAATCCGCTGATGCGGGTCCGCAGCGCCTCGAGGAAGTCCGGATAGTGCGCTTCGTGCACGAAGACGTTGTTCGCGGCGATGCACGAGGCGCCGTTGTTGCGGAACTTCGCGACCATCAAGGCGTCCAGAGCGACCTGCGAGTCGGCATCTTCGGTGACGATGAACGGCGCCTTCCCACCCAGTTCCAGGGTCACCCGGGTCAGCGACCGCATCGCGCGCTGCGCGACCGCGGAGCCGACTCGCGTCGAGCCGGTGAACGTGACGGCGTCGACGTCCGGGCTGTCGACGAGTGCGGTGGTGAGCACTTCACCGTCCCCGACCACGACGCTGAGGACGTCGGCCGGCAGAAGTGGCTCGCACAGCCGGGTGAACGCCAAGCTCGTCAACGGCGTGAGCTCCGAGGCCTTCTGGACCACCGGGCAGCCGGCGGCCAGCGCCGCGGCGACCTTGCGGGCGGGAATGGACAGCGGGAAGTTCCAGGGACTGATCGCCGCGACCACCCCCACGGGCCGGCGCGTCACGGTGAACCGGCGCAGGGCGGTGACGAAC
>JAJYTA010000125.1 GCA_021793295.1 Actinomycetes bacterium | reverse complement strand
TCCTGGTCTGGCGCGCGGACCCGTCGACGGTCATGGGATCAGCTGATCGACGGTTCGAGGTCGGCAGGCGACGACAGTGTGCCGCGCACGCCGGTCGCTGCGGCGACCAACGGGCTGACCAGATGAGTACGTCCGCCCTTGCCCTGTCGACCCTCGAAGTTCCGGTTCGACGTGGAGGCACTGCGCTCGCCGGGCGCGAGCTGGTCCGGGTTCATGCCCAGGCACATCGAACAGCCGGCGTGGCGCCATTCCGCGCCGAACTCGGTGAACACCTTGTCGAGGCCTTCGGCCTCGGCCTGCTGCCGCACTTTGAACGACCCCGGGACCACCAGCACCCGGACGTCGTCGGCCTTGCGCCGGCCCCTGATGACCTCGGCGGCGGCACGCAGGTCCTCGATGCGCCCGTTGGTGCACGACCCGATGAAGACGGTGTCGACCTTGATGTCGCGCAACGGGGTGCCGGGCTCCAGGTCCATGTACTCCAGCGCCCGCTGCGCCGCGGCCCGAGCGGTCTCGTCGGCGATGCTCGCGGGATCCGGCACCGAGCCCGACAGCGGCAGGCCCTGGCCAGGGTTGGTGCCCCAGGTGACGTACGGCTCCAGGGAGTCGGCGTCGATGGTCACCTCGGCGTCGAACACGGCGTCGTCGTCGGTGCGCAAGGTGCGCCAGTACTCGACCGCGGCGTCCCACTCCTTGCCCTCGGGGGCGTGCGGGCGGCCTTTCACGTACTCGAACGTGGTTTCGTCGGGGGCGATCATGCCGGCCCGCGCGCCTGCCTCGATGGACATGTTGCAGATGGTCATCCGCGCTTCCATGGACAGCTGCCGGATCGCCTCGCCGCGGTACTCGAGGACGTAGCCCTGCCCTCCGCCGGTACCGATCTTGGCGATGACGGCGAGGATGATGTCCTTGGCCGTGGTGCCCGGGCGCAGTGTCCCCTCGACGTTGATGGCCATGGTCTTGAACGGGTTCATCGGCAGGGTCTGGGTCGCGAGCACGTGCTCGACCTCCGACGTACCGATACCGAAGGCCAGCGCGCCGAACGCGCCGTGGGTCGAGGTGTGCGAGTCGCCGCAGACGACGGTCAGGCCCGGCTGGGTGAGCCCCAGCTGAGGGCCGACGACGTGGACGATGCCTTGGTCGACGTCACCGAGCGGATGCAGCCGGATACCGAATTCCTGGCAGTTCTTGCGCAGCGTCTCGATCTGGGTGCGGCTGGTCAGATCCGCGATCGGCTTGTCGATGTCCACCGTGGGGGTGTTGTGATCCTCGGTGGCGATGGTGAGGTCCGGCCGGCGTACCCGACGGCCCGCGAGACGAAGTCCTTCGAAGGCTTGCGGACTCGTCACTTCGTGGACAAGATGAAGATCGATATACAGGAGGTCAGGCTCGCCCTCGCTCTGGCGCACGATGTGCGCGTCCCACACCTTCTCGGCCAGGGTCTTGCCCATCACCGGCTCCTGTTCGTCGTCTCGAATCACCGCAGGGACAGTACTTGAAGTCTCGTATGCTGAGATGGCAGTATCGACTCATGGACAACTCTAGCGGAGTCGGCGTTCTGGACAAGGCAGCTCTGGTCTTGTCTGCTCTCGAGGCTGGGCCGGCGACCCTGGCCAACCTCGTCGCATCAACTGGACTGGCTCGACCCACAGCCCACCGTCTCGCCGTCGCTCTGGAGCATCACCGATTGGTCTCCCGCGACCTGCACGGACGATTCGTCCTCGGCCCACGGCTGGCCGAGCTGGCGACGGCCGCCGGTGAGGACCGGCTGCTCGCCGCGGCCGGCCCGGTCCTCGCCCGGCTGCGCGAAGCGACCGGCGAGAGCACCCAACTCTTCCGTCGCCAGGGCGACCAGCGCATCTGCGTCGCCGGCGCCGAACGTCCGTCGGGCCTGCGCGACACCATCCCCGTCGGGGCGACGGTGACGATGCTCGCCGGTTCCGCCGCGCAGGTCTTGCTCGCCTGGGAGGAACCCGAGCGGATGCATCGCGGCCTGCAGGGCGCGCGGTTCACCGCCACCATGCTGGCAGCCGTACGACGGCGTGGCTGGGCACAGAGCGTGGGCGAGCGCGAACCGGGCGTGGCCTCGGTCTCGGCGCCCATCCGCTCGTCCAGCGGACGCGTCGTGGCGGCGGTTTCGGTGTCCGGGCCCATCGAACGGCTCACCCGCCAGCCCGGACGCGTTCATGCACCGGCTGTGCTCGCTGCCGCCGAACACCTCACCGGCGTGCTGCGGACGGCGGAGGACGCGTAACGAGGAGGGTTCAGACCGGACGATCCGAGTGCGGTGCGGGAACGACTCGCGCCAGGAGCCACCCCACCGCACCGACGGCCGCACCGACCAGCGCTCCGGTGACGACGCTGCTCACCAACGCGGACCCGCGGATGACGGCGGCTTCGACGATCGGCGGCAGGCGGTCGGCCAGGTTTCCCCCGAGCGACGGCGGATCACCGTCATAGGCGTAGGTCCACAGCATCTGGTGGACCACGCCGAGAACGAGCCCGTAAGCCAGGCCCACGGTGATCAGTGTGACCAGTGGGTTCGGCACTCGCCGCCACAGCACGACGACGAGCCAGAGCGCCAACGGGGCGAACACGAGGACCGCGTTCACCGTGGCATCGACCGGACCGAGATCGTGCGCGACCGCGCGGGGCGCACCCAGCCCGGCGAGACCAACGACGCTCCACGGCGACAGGCCCGTGGCGCGTCGGATCCGCTCGGATCGCATGCGCTCCACCCTTCTCCCGACACCACCGGTACTCCGGCTGCTCACCTGATGCTTGCGAATCTAGGCGCCCCGCGACGCCGCCCGCGTCACCCTCGAGTTGTGTTCGTGCCTGCACCCCTCGGTGTCATCACGTGGCCATGGCTACGACTGGAAGAGGTTCTCGGCCATGGAATCGCGCGCTGTGCGCGATGATGGACCGGTGAACCGCCCGGCACCGGCGATGTCGAGGCACCTGTTGCGGGTGCGCGACTTGATCGACCGCGCCTATGCCGAAAATCTCGACGTCGCGGCGCTGGCCCGCAGCGCCTGCGTGTCTCCTTCGTACTTCAGCCGCAGCTTCAAGGCCGCCTTCGGCGAGACGCCGCACCAGTACGTGATGAGCCGCCGGATGGAGCGGGCCAAGGCGCTGCTACGCGCCGGCGAGTTGACGGTGACCGAGGTCTGCCTGGCGGTGGGGTTCACCAGTCTCGGCTCGTTCAGCACCCAGTTCCGCCGGTTGGTCGGCGAGAGCCCCAGCGCCTATCGCGACCGCGGCGGCCACGACGCGTTCGCCCAGCTGCCCGGTTGTTACGTGCGGATGCTGACCCGTCCGCGGCCGTGATGCCGTGGGCCCGGCACGCGCGGCCGGTGAGATTGGGCGGTTTTCGAGAAGCCTGCGGCCGTCGCGTCGGCCTACGTTCGGGCCGAGAACCGCAGAGCACTGCGGCCAGGACAGCGACAGGAGGCCTCGCCATGCAGCAGATCATGTCCGCCGACGGCACGACCATTGCTTTCGACCAGCTGGGCTCGGGCCCGCCGATCATCGTGGTCGCCGGCGCGTCGTGCGACCGGGGCGCCGACGCCGCGATCGCCGAGGCCCTGGGCCGGCACTTCACCGTGCTCAACTACGACCGTCGTGGCCGCGGCGACAGCACGGACACCCTCCCGTACGCCGTCAGCCGGGAGGTCGACGACCTGCGCGCTGTGCTCGACGCCGCCGGCGGATCGGCCAGCGTGCTCGGCTTGTCCTCCGGTGCGGTCCTGGCTGCCGAAGCCGCCGCCAGCGGGCTGGCCATCGATCACCTGATCATGTGGGAGCCGCCGTTCAGCACCGACCCGGACGGCCCGCGACGGGCCAAGGAGTACGCCGACCGGCTGCACGACCTGCTGGCGGCCGGCCGCCGCGACGACGCTCTCGCGCACTTCATGACACTGGTGGGTGTCCCCGAAGACGTCATCGC
Source organism: Actinomycetes bacterium (assembly GCA_021793295.1). Classification (GTDB taxonomy): domain Bacteria; phylum Actinomycetota; class Actinomycetes; order Jiangellales; family Jiangellaceae; genus Haloactinopolyspora. The sequence goes on along the minus strand of JAJYTA010000125.1, from coordinate 8,995 downwards.
CGGGATGCGCGAATCCGAACACTGGCGGCACGGGCTCAGCCTGGCCCCTACGCTGGCCTACGACGCCGCCGTCATGGGGGACAACACGGTGCCGGCCCAACGCTTCGCCCGGATCGGCGTGCCCACTTTGGTGCTGGCCGGAACGCAGAGCCCGGCCTTCATGCGAGAAGCCGCCAGGCACACCGCCGCGGCCATTCCGGCGGCTCGCACCGAGATCCTCGACGGGCAGGATCACAATGTCGCCGGCGTGGTCATCGCACCGGTCGTGGCGGCGTTCGCCGGCCGGTCGTGAGCGGGCGAGAGGAATCATCATGATCGGCGGTATCGCCCTGGTGTGCGTCAACGTCCTCGACATGGACGTGGCCCGTGACTTCTACGTGGGCACGCTCGGCTTCGAGGTCGACATCGACGCGGTTCACGACGGTTTCCACTGGTTCGTCGTCCACGCGCCGGACCAGCCCGAGGTGCCACTGATGCTCGTCCTTCCCGGCCCGCCCCAGGTGAACGGCGAATTGGCCGAGCAGATCCGGTCGCTGGTGGCGACCGGGCACATGAGCGTCGGCGCCTTCGCCACCAACGACTGCTGGGCGACCTACCACGAGCTGAAAGCCAACGGCGTCGAGTTCATCGAGGCGCCCGAGGAGCGCTTCTACGGCATCGACGCCGCGTTTCGCGACCCGTTCGGCAACCATTGGCGGCTGACCCAGCGCAAACCGCTCACCCCGCCCGCGTGACTCAGCCGTCGTCGGGACCTCGAGCGGCGCCGCCGGCGGCTGCGACGATGCGCTCGAGCACCGCCATGTTCGCGACCGCGTCCTCCGGCGGCGTCGGAACCGGCGTGTCGGCACGGATCGCGGCGGAGAACAGCTCCCCCTGGATCTGATACTGATCGGCCGGGGCGAATTCGAACACCTCGGTTCCAGGTGCCACCGGCGGCGTGCCCCCTGCGTACCGGACGATCCGCGTCGGCAGGTCGGGCGGGATGTTGAACGGGATCTCCACCGACAGCCGACCTTCGGTCCCGAGTAGCTGAACGTGCTGGTAGGGCTCGTGCTGGGTGGAGCACGACAAGACGGCGTGGCGTCCGTCGAAGTCAAGCACCGCCGAGGTGAGCACGTCGGTGCCGAAGGTGGGGTCGCGACGAAGCGCGGCGTGCACGGCGGTGGGCTCGGCGCCGAACATCATCCGGGCGACGTTGACCGGATAGCAGCCGATGTCCATCAGGCCGCCGCCGCCCAGGTCGGCGATGTTCCTGATGTTGGCCGGGTCGAGGTTGTGGTAGGCGAAAAAGCCGTGGACGGCTTGAAGCTCGCCGATGCTGCCGCCGGCCACCAGCTCACGCACCCGCACCCACGACGGATGCAGCCGGTACATGAACGCTTCCATCAGTTTGACGCCGGCCTTCGCCGCGCCCTCCACCATGGTCGCCGCCTCGTCGGCGCTCATGGCCATGGGTTTTTCACACAGCACGTGTTTACCGGCCGCTGCAGCTCGCAGCGTCCATTCCGCGTGCAGGTTGTTCGGCAGCGGCACGTAGACGGCCTCGATGTCGGGGTCGGCGAGCAGTGCTTCGTACGACCCGTACGACCGCTCGATGCCGAGGCTCGCGGCGACCTCGCCCGCCCGGTCCGCGTTGCGTGATGCCAGCCCGAGGATGTGGCAGTTGGCGGCCTTCTGCATGCCCGGAATCACCTTGTTCACAGCGATCGCAGCAGCTCCCAGCACTCCCCAGCGAACCGGATCGGTCATCGCGGCGCTCCCCACATGTCGACGTCGGCGTTCGGGCTCACCGTAGTCGGCGCCGCTTCGTCCGGAGTTTCGGACTGGCGCGCCACCGGCCTGATGCGACATAGTCGCACCTATGACTTGCGACTGCGTCGCATGTAGGGACACGCATGGAGGAACCGGGGTCGGCGGCCGTCGGCGAGGCGCGAGGGAGGCAGTGTCCTGACGCTCAAGACGATCGGGCTGCCCGACGTGGCCGACGACGACCTCGGCCAGGCCGGGAAACGACGACGCAGCGCGCTGTGGCTCAGCGGGTTGTCCGGCGCACTGCTGATCACGCTCGTCCTGGCCGTCGGGCTGGGCGCCGTGGCCATCTCGCCGGCCACCGTGGCCCAAGTCGTCACGCATCACGTCGCGGGTTGGCCGGCCACACCGACGTGGGACCGGGCCCAGGACGCCATCGTGTGGCAGGTGCGCCTGCCGCGGGTCTTGCTCGGGGCCCTGGTGGGCGCGGCACTCGCGGTGTGCGGCGTGGCGTTGCAGGCGATGGTGCGTAACCTGCTGGCCGACCCGTACCTGCTGGGGGTCACGTCGGGGGCGTCCACTGGTGCGGCGGCGGCCATCCTGTTCGGGCTGGGGGCCGGATTCGGTGAGAACGCACTGTCGGCCAGCGCCTTCCTCGGCGCCCTGGCCGCCTCGATCGTCGTGTTCGTGGTGGCGCGCGCGGGCGGGCGGATCACGTCATTGCGGCTGCTCATGGCCGGCGTGGCCGTCGGGTACGCCCTCTACGCTGCGACCAGTTTCCTGATCTTCGCCTCCGACTCCGCCGAAGGCGCCCGCTCCGTGCTGTTCTGGCTGCTCGGCTCGCTGAGCCTGGCGCGTTGGTCCTGGCCGTTGGCCATCGTGGTCGTCATCGTCTGCGTGACCATCGCGGCGCTGATGACGTGGAACCGACACCTGGACGCGCTGGCCATCGGTGACGAGACCGCGCTCACGCTCGGCGTCCCGCCCACCCGGTTCCGGGTGCAGCTGCTGATCGTCGTCTCGCTGTGCGTCGGTGCCGTGGTGGCCGCTGCCGGCGGCATCGGCTTCGTCGGCCTGGTGATCCCCCACGTCGCGCGCCGCTTCGTCGGCGCCGCCCACGCCCGGGTGGTGCCGGTGGCCGCCCTGATCGGCGCGATCTTCCTGGTGTGGGCCGACGTCGCCGCGCGGGTGGTGCTGGTGCCACAGGAACTGCCGATCGGCATCATCACCGCCCTGATCGGCGCGCCGTTCCTGCTGGTTCTCGTTCGGCGTTTCCACGCGAACAGCACGTGATCGGGTACTCCGACCCAGCTGCGGTATTCGATGAGGAGAGCAAGGATGAGCCCGAGACGCGGACGACGGATGCTGACCGCGGTGCTGGCACTCGGCCTGCTCGCCACGGCCTGCGGAACAGGTGACCGTGACGACCTCGACGACGCCGCGGCGACGGGCGGCGGTGCGCAGTACCCGTTGACCATCGAGAACTGCGGAGTCGACATGACGTTCGACGCACCACCGGAGCGGGTGGTCCTGCTGGAGAGCGCGCCGGTGACGACCATGTACGAGCTCGGCGTCGTCGACACCGCGGTGCTGCGCGCCGGAGCCTTCCCCGAGGAGTACTACAGCGACGAGGTCAACGCGGCCATCGACGGTATCGACTCACTCGGTGAGGACGTCGACGAGAGCGGTCACCTGCAGATCTCGCGTGAGGTCGTCATCGCCCAGCAACCCGACCTCGTGATGGGACTGCCGGACGGCATCACCCGCGAAGCCTTGGCCGACGTCGGCATCAACGCGCTGGAGCAGCCGGTCTATTGTCCGCAGCGTTCGGCCGCGACCACCTTCGACGACGTTTACGAGCAGGTGGAGACGTACGGGCGGATCTTCGACCGCCGGGACGAGGCCGCTGCCGTCGTCGCCTCGTTGCGCGACCGGGTCGCCGCGGCCGAACAAGCCGTCGCCGACGCCCCCGAACGGACGGCAGCGGTCCTCTACCCCACGGTCGGTGGCGGCAGCGGCTATGCCTACGGCAACAAGAGCATGGCCCACCCGCAGCTCGAAGCGGCCGGCTTCACGAACGTCTTCGGCGACGTCGACGAACGGGTCTTCGAGGTGACGCTGGAGCAGATCATCGAACAAGACCCGGATGTCCTCGTCCTGCTGTACACCGACGGCGACCCGGCCGAGGTCAAGGACGCCGTGGTCGACCTGCCCGGCGCCGAGGGCATCACAGCGGTACGAAACGACGACATTCTCGTCCAGCTGTTCAATTTCACCGAACCGCCCACCCCGTTGTCCGTCGACGGGCTGGAACGCATCGTCGAGCGATTCGGACCCGGCCGATGATCACCGCCGAGGACGTCTCGTTCGCCTACGCTGACACGCTGGTGCTCGACGGCGTCGGCGTCGCCGCCGGCCCGGGTCACGTCATCGGCCTGATCGGCCCGAACGGCAGTGGCAAGACGACACTGCTGCGCACCCTCTACGGCGCACTGAGCCCGCGGGCCGGGTGGATCAGCCTGGACGACGCTCCGGTGAGCGAGCTGGGCGCACGCGAGCTCGCCCGGCGGATGGCGGTGGTGGTCCAGGAGGGCTCGGGCGAGCTGCCGCTGACGGTCAGCGAGACCGTGCTGCTCGGCCGTACGCCGCATCTGACCGCCTTCCAGCGGCACTCCCGCGACGACTTCCGGATTGCTGCCGCGGCGTTGAGTCGTGTGGGTGCTCGCCATCTGGCAGACCGAGTGTTCTCGGGTCTGTCCGGCGGCGAGAAGCAGCGCGTCCTGATCGCCCGGGCACTGGCGCAGCAGGCGGATCACCTGCTGCTGGACGAGCCCACGAACCATCTCGACATCCGCTACCAGCACGAGGTCTTGCAACTGGTCAGCCAGCTCGGTGTCACGACCATCCTGGTCCTGCACGATCTCAACCTGGCCGCGCGCTACTGCCACCAGCTCGTGCTGCTCGACGGCGGCCGCGTCGCCGCGGCCGGCACGCCGGACGATGTCCTTCACCCGGACGTGCTGGAGCCGGTCTACCGGATCGGCGTCCAACGGATCGGAACCGACGACGGCGTGCAGCTGCTCTTCCATCCGTTGCCGCCGTCGTCGGCCGCCGAAAGCAGCTGAGACGCGGTCGTCGACGTCTGGACGGTCAGGTAGCTGGCCGTTGCGGCCTCGTCGAAGCGAACAGTGCGTTGGCATCCGTGGTCGTGTCCACGTCGTACATCGTCGTCATCCAGTGGTGAAAGTTGTCTCCGCGCTCGCGCAGGAGGTGATGTAGCCGCCGGGTCAGTCGTGAGCGCACGGGCGCCAGTTCCGGATGCTCATATCGGTTCTGGAGCTCGTGGGGATCGGCCTGCAGATCGTAGAGCTCGTTGCGCGACTCGGGATTGACGACCAGCTTGTACCGCTCGTCGCGGATCATGCGCTGGGGGTACGGAAAGTGGTGGCCGTGGAATTCGGCCACGAGCTCGCGCGGCCAATCGACATCGTCGCCACGGACCAGCGGGAGCAGGCTGCGGCTGTCCACCGCCGGCGCCGGGTCGGCACCGGCAAGGTCGAGGATGGTGGCCGTCATGTCGGTCAGCGAGGCGAACTCGTCGCACACCTGACCGGCAGGCATTCCGGGAACCCGAACGATGCCGGGAATGCGGTAGACGTCCTCGTACATCGCCGGCCCCTTGTCATGGAGCCGGTGCGAACCGGTGAACTCGCCATGGTCGGCGGTGAAGAACACCGACGTGGTGTCGGTCAGGCCGAGTTCGCTCAGCGCGGTGAGGATTCGGCCGACTTGGTGGTCGATCAGCGTCACGTAACCCCAGTACGCGGCGATGAGCTGGCGCAAGGTCTCCGGTCGCATCGTGTCGAAGCCCCAGTGCGCGCTGTAGTTGCGCTGGACTTCCGGTTTGCCGGCGAACGTCTCCACAAGCGACGGCGGTAGGTCGATCTCGTCGGGATCATGGAGATCGAAGTATTCGTCCGGCAGCAGGTAAGGCAGATGCGGCCCGAAGAAGTGCGTGGCCAGAAAGAACGGCGCGCCGGTGCTCACGCTCCGGCGCGCGTACGTTTCCAATTGCTGAATCGTGCGAGTAGCCAGGTAATGCTCGAAGGTCGCCTCGACGGGCTGCTCGAGCCGTCCAGCCATGAGGTGTTCGATTCCGCTCGGGGTGCGCGCGTACACGGGCTCATTGACGACGTGCTCGGGTAAGCCGTGCTCGGCGAGATAGGCCAGGTAATCCGGATGGTCGACCGGATTGTGCCAGCCCGGCATGTGTGGTCCGTCGAAACCGAAGTCTGCGGCCGTGCGGTGGGTCCCGACGTGCCATTTGCCGAACAGCCCCAGGGCGTATCCGTGGTCTCGAAGCGGCCCGGCGAAGGTGAACTGATCGTGGGGTAGGTCCTCCATGTACCCGACATTGCGTTCGTAGTTGGCCAGGAGTTTGTGCCGGAAGGGCGCGTGACCCGTCAACAGGCTGGCCCGTGCTGGTGTACAGATGGCCGTCGGCGTGTAGAAGCGGTCGAACGTGGTTCCGGCCGCGGCCAGCCGGTCGATGTTCGGGGTGCGAATCCGCTGGTTACCGTAACAACCGAGCGTGTCGACCCGGTGCTGATCGGTCATGAGGAACAGGATGTTCACGACGGGTCCTCTGCTTCGGTGTCACGTGACTCACGACCGCACCGTCGACTCGTGTCGGGGCAGCCTCACAGGCCGATGCGTCGGCCTTCGGCAGCCGAGCGGCGGACGGCATCGGTGAACTCCATGTACCGCACCGCGGTGGCGACATCGTTGAGCCGCACGTCGTTCTGACCGCGGATAGCACCGATGAACTCGGCCTCCACCTGCCACTCGCCACGCTCGTCCGGTCGCGGCACCACCCTCTCTTCGTGGGTCTCGGTGCGCAACGAGATCTCCTGTGCCGTGAAGTCGACGACGAGAGTGCCGGCCGAACCGAACAAGTACACCTCGGTGGAGCCGGCGAAGCGGGCATGCGGGGTGAGTTCCAGGTTCAACCGTGCACGACCGGGCAGCTCGGCGTGCACCGACACCAGGTCGGGCACGTCCACCGGCCCGTCTTCGCTGTGCGGATCGATGATCGACTCGACCGCCTGCACCCATCGAGCGTGTCCGACCCACCGGGCGAGCTGCTCGTAGACGATGCCCAACTGCAAGGTGTTGTTCCCGCTGTAACGGCGGTCTCGACGCCAGTGCGGGCCAGGATCGTAGGCGCCGTCGCCGCCACCCCAGAAGCAGCGCACCAGGCGCAGGTCACCGATGGCACCGGTGGTGAGCAACCGGCGCACACATGCGTCGGCCCAGAAGGTGAATGGCGCGGGCACCACCATCGACACCAGGTCTGGGCGCGCCAGCGCCGCCGCGTGAATCGCCTTCGCCTCGTCGGCGTCCATCGCCAACCGGGCCTGGATCAGGACGTGCTTACCGGCCTCGAGCGCGGCGATGGCGACCGGAGCGTGCAGGTAGGGCCACGTTCCGATGACGACGGCGTCCACGTTCGGGTCGGCGACGACCCCGCGCCAATGCGGGTGCACCTGAGCGAACCCGAACTCTGCTGCCGCCCGCTCCCCCGATTCCACGCTGCGATTCGCCACAGACTGCAGTTGCACGCCACCCACGGCCCGGAATCCTGGTATGTGCCGGTCGCGGACGATCTGCCCCGCGCCGACGACGCCGATCCGGACGATGTCGCCTGCCATCCCTCACCTCTCGTTGGTCGGTCGTTCCCGGCCGCCGTGCTGGCCCCATTGTCCCGATGCGCGTCCCCGGCTGCGGACCCGGTCGGCCGCTCGGTCCTACGATGGCGCTCATGGCTCGTACCGACAGCGCTTCGCGGGTGGTCTCGGCACCACCAGAGCGGACCTACGCGGCCCTCGTTGATCCGGACGCACTGTCGACGTGGTTGCCACCGACCGGGATGACCGGCAGGTTCGACCACTTCGAGGCACGACCAGGCGGCTCGTACCGGATGGTACTGACCTACGCCGACGCGTCGGGCGCCCCCGGCAAGGCCACCGCGGACTCCGACATCGTCGAAGGCCGGTTCGTGGACATCGTCCCCGGTGTGCGTGTCGTACAAGCCGTCGAGTTCGTCTCCGACTATCCCGCCTTTGCCGGCACGATGACGATGACGTGGCAGGTGGAAGCCGAAGGCAACGGCACCCGGGTGGAGATCCGCGCCGACAACGTGCCGTCGGGCATCTCCCCCACCGATCACGCCGCCGGGCTGGCCTCGTCCTTGGCCAACCTCGCCGCCTACCTCGAGAGTTGAGGCCGGACGACGTCGGCCCTCAGCGGACCGTCTTGACGTAGCGGTGCACCGGGACGTCCACGTTGCGGTCACCGGCCGGAGCCGCATAGATCGTCGCGCCGGCGTCGATCCAGCCATGGCGCTCGTAGAACTCCCGGGCACCGGTGTTGTCCGGAACGACGTAGAGCCACGCCTCGTCGAAACTCGTCGCGATGCGGGCCTCGGCCGCCGCGAGCAAGGCCGAGCCGGCCCCAACTCGCCGGGCCTCGCGGGCCACCGCCAGTTGCGACAGCTCGTCGCCGGCCACGATGACCACCCCGACGATCGCGCCCGATCCGTCGACGGCCAACAACGTCGATGCCACCATCTCTGCGGCTTTGGCGGCGAAATACTCGGGCTCGCGGATGGCGAGCAGCGCGTCGGGCACGCGACCGCGGTGCCCGTCCAGCCACGCGGCCCGCCACACCCGTGCGGTCACGTCGACGTCATCGCGCGAAGCTGCCCGAATACGCACGGCCGGTTCGGTGAGGTCAGCGCCATGGATGCCGGTCATCTCTGCCACCTCTCCGGCCGATCGTGTGTCACTGTCGTATGCTCGAACGACAGTTACCTGACTGTACGGAGAGGCGAGGACACTGGTCAAGTGCGTTTGGACAGTTACGCAGATGCCGGGGTGCATGTGGCCATCGACCTCGTCAACCGGCTCGTCGTCCAGCAGGACGGTGGTGAGCGCCTGGACACGCTGGCCCGGATCCTGGCGGTTGACCCCGGGTCGGTGAAGCAGGTGCGCGACGAGCACGTTCCCGGGTTCGTCGCGCTCGGCGAGCAACTGCACAGCGTCGTCGCCGACCTCGCTCGCGGCGACGATGACGCCGCGGCCACCCGCCTCAACGCGATGCTCTCCGCACACCCCGCCCACCCACATCTCGCCAAGGAAGACGGCCGCTGGCGCATGCACCACCACCTCAGTGACGCGCAGATCGG
>JAJYTA010000124.1 GCA_021793295.1 Actinomycetes bacterium | reverse complement strand
ACCAGGCATAGGGCATGCGTGCGGCATCCCACGTCAAGTCCGCACGCAGGCCCAGCGAGTCGTTCACCACCGCCGCGTGCCCGTCGGTGAAGTCGGCCAGGAACGCCAGCCTGCTCACGCCGGAGCGTGGCCCGGGCAGCTGCCGCAGGTCCTCACCCGTATCTGGCAGCGTCGGCCATGCGCCGGCGGCGAGATCGGTGGTGTGGACCGTGGCGGCGGCCACCTCGACCCGCGTTTGCGGGCCGACCAGCGGGGCACCGAGGGCCGGGTGTTGGCTCCACATGACGTCGATGGGTACCGCGCCGGTGTTGGTCACGGTCTCCGCGACACTCACCGTCGGGCCGTCGATGCTGACGCGTTTGGTGACCGAGAACGGGCTCCGGACGAGGTCAGTACTCAGCACTACCGCAGAGTCGCCGTCGGGGCTCCAGTCGTAAGCGGCCAACCAGGCCTCGCCGTGCATGCCCCACTCGACGCCGTGCTCGCTCGTCGCGTCACCGCCGTTGGGAAAGACCGTCTGCCAGCCGCCGGGGTAGGCCTGCATGAGCTGCGCCTGGCTGCTGCCCGCGGTCGAGCACTCGCCGCGTGGGCGTAGTCCCCACCGGGTCTTCCACAACACGTCGACGTCGAGCGGGCGCCACCGCAGCGATGTCACGTCGCCGCCCTTGCCGGGCACGACGTCGACGTCCAGAACATCGGAGGCCAGGTGGACGATCTCCCAGTCCCGGTACGTCGTGGTGGTGATGCCTGCCATCGGCCGTCCTTTCGTCGCCGCCGCGGGCTCAGGGCGTCGGGTTGCGCGAATCGTAGTGTAGGAACCGGCGCTGGACGAGGGCGAGGATCACCACGACGCCGATGCAGGCCAGCCCACCGCCCGTGGCCGCCACCGCCTCGCCGGCCAGCTCACCGGCCGAACCGAGCAACAGGTCACCCAGCCGCGGCCCACCGGCCACGACCACGATGAACACGCCCTGCAGCCGGCCGCGCATGGCATCCGGCGTGGCTGCCTGCAGGATCGTCATCCGGAAGATCGAACTGACCTGGTCGGCCGCCCCGGCCAGGACCATGCAGCCCACGGCGGGCCACAGCATCGACGTCGCCGAGCCGTCCGGCCCAGGCCCCGGCGCCATGCCCACCACGACACCGAAGGCCGTGACCGCCACGCCCCAGCCGATGACGGCGATCACGACCGCAAGCCCATGCCGGCGCACGTGGCCGAGCGGCCCGGAGAACACGCCGGCCGCCACGGACCCGCAGGCGATGCCGGCCATGAGGATGCCGACCGTGGAGGGGCCGCCGCCCAAGGCCACGGCCGCGATCCCCGGGAACAACACCCGGGGCATCGCCAGCACCATGGCCGTCATGTCGACCAGGAACGTCATGCGGACGTTCGGGCGCGTACGCAGGAAGGCCAACCCTTCCAGGACCGACCGCAGCCCGGGCTTGGCCACCGCGCCCTCCGGCGGCAGCGACGGCAGCGAGAACAACGTCGTCAACGCCACCACCAGCAAGCCGACCTCGATGCTGTAGGTCCAGCCGTAGCCGACGTTGTCGATGAGCACCCCGGCGAGCAGGGGACCCACGGTCAAGCCGACGTTCATCGACAACCCGTTGAGCGCGTTGGCCGCCGGCAGCAGGCGCAGCGGTATGAGCCGCGGCACGATGGCCGTGCGGGCCGGGTTGTTGATGCCGTACAGGCCGTTCTGGACCGCGACCAGGGCGTAAAGCAGCCACACCTGTTCCAGCTGCAGCCACGCCTGCCCGGCGAAGGCCGCGGCCACCAGGAGCAGCCCGGACGACGTGGCGAGCACGATCGTGCGCCGGTCGTGGGCATCGACCAGCGACCCGCCGTACAGCCCGAGGGCGATCAGCGGCACCAGAGCGAACAGCCCGACCAGGCCGACGTTGAACGTCGAGCCCGTCAGGTCGTAGATCTGCAGCCCGACGGCGACGGTGGTGAGGTGTGTGCCGATGCCGGACAACGACATCCCGGTCCACAGGCGACGGTAAGGACCGCTGATGCGCAGGGGGGTCAGGTCCAACAGGAGACGACGCACTCGGTGCATCGTGCCACGCGCGGCTGAGCACCTGGCATCGGCGGGTCGGTTCGGCGCTTCGATAGCGTGGCCGGGTGAGCACTGCAGATTGGGGCGTCGTCGACGACGAGATCGTCGGCCGGTTGCGTGACATCGTCGGGCCCGAGCACGTCAAGGTGGATGACGGCGCCGTGGCGGCGTTCGCGCGCGATGCGACCCCGTTGTACGCCGCGCGTCCCGACGTCGTGGTCATGCCCGGGTCGGCCGCGGAGGTCGCCGAGATCCTGCGGCTGGCGACGCGGGCGCGGGTGCCGGTCGTGCCGCGCGGAGCCGGGTCGAATTTGGCCGCCGGTACGCTGGCCGAGGCCGGCGGGATCGTGCTCGTGCTGACCCGGATGGACCGGATAGTCGAGGTGAACGCCGACGAGTTGCTCGCCGTCGTGCAGACCGGCGTGACGACGGCGGAGCTGGCCGCAGCCGCGGCAGCCGACGGCCTGCTCTACGTCCCCGACCCCGGCAGCAAGACCGTCTCGACCGTGGGCGGCAACGTGGCCACGTGCGCGGGCGGGTTGCGCGGGCTGAAGTACGGCGTGACGCGCAACTACGTGCTCGGTCTCGAGGCAGTGTTGCCCACCGGCGAGATCATCCGCACTGGCGGGCGGTTGTGGAAGGACGTCGCCGGCTACGACCTCACGCGGCTGCTCACCGGCTCAGAAGGCACGCTCGCGGTGATCACCGAGGTGACCGTGGCGCTGGTGCCGATGCCGGCCACGTCGAGAACCGGGGTGGCGTATTTCGACTCGCTGGCCACGGCCGGGCGGGCGGTCGCGCAGGTGATCGCCGACGGCGTCGTGCCGGCGACGCTGGAGTTCCTCGACAACAAGTGCATCAACGCTGTTGAAGACTTCGCCGGGCTCGGCTTGGACCGCACCGCCGGCGCGTTGCTGCTGTTCGGCGACGACGGCGCCCCCGACGTGGTGGAGCAGAACCTCGAGCGGATGGCGCGCACGTGTGAGAAACAGGGCGCCAGCGGTGTGACCATGGCCCGCGAAGTCGCCGAGTCCGAGGCCCTGCTGGCTGCGCGGCGGTGTGCGCTGCCTGCGCTGGCGCGGCTCGCCCCGGTCACGGTGCTCGAGGACGTCGGCGTGCCGCGGCCGCGGATCGCCGACATGGTGGCGCGCATCGACGACATCGCCGAGCGTCACGGCATCAGCGTCGCGACCTTCGGGCACGCCGGTGACGGCAACCTGCACCCCACGGCGGTGCTGGACCCGTCCGACGGCGACGCCGCGGAGCGGACCAAAGCCGCCATCGGCGAGATCTTCTCCGCGGCGATCGAGCTCGGCGGCACCATCACCGGTGAGCACGGCGTGGGAGCCGCGAAGCTGCCGTGGCTGCAGGACCGTCTCGGCGCTGAGCAGATGGCGCTGTTGTCGCGCATCAAGACCGCCTTCGACCCGGCGGGAATCCTCAACCCGGGCAAGACCGGGTCACAAGAGCTCTGAGGCGCGAGTGCGAGAGGGAGATGAAGACGTGAGCGAGCTGCCGATCGTGCCGCAGGTGCCGCGTCCGGTCGATGCCGGCGACCACGGTGTCCACCGCCGGGGCATCTTCGATCCCGAGCTGCTGGACCGGTGCATCTCGTGCGGGTTCTGCCTGCCGGTGTGCCCGACCTACGCCCTGGACAAGGACGAGCAGTCCTCGCCGCGCGGGCGGATCACTCTCATGCGGGCCCTGGAGTCCGGCCGTCTCGAGCCCGACGACCCGACCTTGCAGCACGAGGCGTCGTACTGCCTGGGCTGTCGTGCCTGTGAGACGGTGTGCCCGGCGGGCGTGGAGTACGGCCCGATGCTCGAACAATGGCGCGATCACCAGTGGCGTGCCGGGCACGGTCCCGCCCTGGCGCGGTGGCTGCGCTGGGCGGTGGCGAGACGGCGGATGCTGCAGTTGTCCGGTCTGGTCCGGCGGTTCGCACGCACCCGTGGGCCGGTGCGCGACGACGTTGCCCACGTCATGCTCGGCTGTGCCGAGCGTGCGCTGTTCCCGGCAGTGAGCCAGGCGGCCCGGGCGCTGGTGCCAGGAGCCGATGCGCCGGCCGACCAAGGCTGCTGTGGCGCCCTGCACGCCCACAACGGCGACTCGGCCGGGGGCCGCGAGATGGCGCTACGCCTCGGGCGTGACCTTCCGGGCACGATCGTGACGACCTCCGGCGGATGCGCGGCGCACGTGGCCGAGCATCTGGGCCGCGACCGGCTGGTCGAGATCAGCGATTACCTCGTTCGAACCGGATGGAAGCCCGCGGGCCGGCTGATGACGAGGGGTGCGGATGGCCGCCCCCGGCCGATCCGGGTGACCCTGCAGGACTCGTGCCACCTGCGTAACGGCCTCGGCGTGCACCGGCAGCCGCGCGAACTGCTCGAACAGATCGCGGAGTACGTGGAACTGCCGTCGGCGGCGTCGTGCTGCGGGGCGGCCGGGTCGTACTCCATCCTCCGCCCGCGAGACTCCAAACGGGTCCTGGCGCCCAAGCTCGACGAGATCATGGCCGCCGAGGTCGACTACGTGGTTGCTGTGAACCCTGGTTGTCTGCTGCAGCTCAAGCAGGGACTGCTCCCGCGTCGCGCTCGAGGTGCCAAGGTCAAGGCCGTGCACCTGGTCGAACTGCTCGTGCGTGCCGGCTCGCGCGCCGAGTGACCTCGTTCGGTGATTCGCTAGGTGGTTCGTTGGGTGGTGCCGATGGTTGGTTGGTTTCAGGCGCTATAGCGCCCAAAACCAACCAACCATGAGTCGTAGCGGGGAGTGCGTGGGTCCGCTGGGACCGGGTCGTGTAGGTGTCAGGGGCCGGGCGCTGCAGCCGTGGCCGGTCGTGATGATCGTCGTGGTGGGGAGTGCTGATCTGGGCGGTCGTGATGATCGTCGTGGTGGAAAATGCCGCCATAGCCCGGACTTTTGCGCACGACGATCTTCACGACGCGGGGGATCGGCTGTGGGGCGCACGACGATCTTCACGACCCGGGTCGGCGGCCCGATTTTCGTTGCTGGACCGTCACGCCCACAGCCGGCACTGGACCAGCGCGCCCCACAGCCGACACAGGCCAGAACGCACATCGGCCCCGGTCCCGCGTGGTGCGGGGGCCGGGGCCGATGTCAGTTGGTGCTCAGCGGCTCACCTGAGGGTGATTCAGGCGGCGCTGCCCTTGCTACGGGCGCGGATGGCCACAGCGGCGCCACCAGCCAGGAGCAGGGCGATGCCGACGTAGATCATCCAGGTGTTGGACGAACCGGTGTCCGGCAGGTCCTCGTCGTCGCCGTCCTCGTCGCCACCGTTGTCACCGCCGCCGCTGGCGACCGTGAACGACGAGCTCGCCTCCGAGTCGGACAGCTGCGGGTCGCCACCGTCGAGCGTGGCCGTGGCGGTGACGGTGTAGTCGCCGTCCTCCAGGGCCTCGTCCGGGGTGAACGTCCAGTTGCCGTCGTCGTCGATGTCGAACTCACCGGCCCACGCCGCGGCGTCGTCGTCCGAGTCGTCCTGGAGACGAAGCCCCTCGTCGGCGCTGTCCGCACCGGCCGGAACGAGCAGCAGCTCGACCGAGGCGCCGGCGAAGGAGGTGCCTTCGAAGGTGACGTCACCGGAGACGGTCGAGCCGTCCTCGGGAACGGAGATCGTCACGTCGTCGGCCTCGATGCCGAGGTCGGCAACGGTGGCCTTCTGCGTGTCGTCCTCGAACTGCTGCGTGATGACGGCGTCGAAGCGAACGCCCACCGGCAGGTCGGAGTCCGGCGTGATGGTCCAGGTGCCGTCCTCGGCGACCTCGGCCTCACCGTAGGTCTTGTCGCCGACGGTCAGCGTGACCGTGGCGCCGGGCTCGCCGGTGCCGGAGAAGTCCGGACGGGCGTTACCGGTGGTCTGGCCGTCAGTGGGGGAGTCGACGACCAGCTCGGTGACCTGGGCCTCTTCGCTGACCACGAACGAACCGCTGTCGGAGTCGGCGGACGTGGTCGCCTGCGAGGCGCCCCGGGCGGTGTGCGACGCCGTGGCGGTGTAGGTGTACTCACCCGGCTCCAGAGCCTCGGTGACCTCGGCGCTGAACGAGCCGTCAGCGGCGACCGTGCCCTCGACCGTCGGGCCACCGTCGATCTCGATGGTGACCGTGGCGCCCTGACCAGCCTGGACGGTGCCCTCGAGCGTCGGGGTCTGGCCCACCGTGGCGCCCTCTTCGGGGGAGCGGACGGTCGGCGTACCGACGTGAATCGAGAGGTTGAAGTCGTCACCGAACAGCGTCTCGGCGTTCGCCGAGCCGCTGGTGACCGCGAAACCACCGCCGGTGTTGACCGAGGGGTCCCAGTTGGACGAGCCGCAGGTGTCGTTGCTCGCAGCGTTGGAGAACGAGTTCACACCCAGGGCGTAGTTACCCGAGACGATCGAGCCACCGCTGTCGCCAGAGAGCATGCAGGCGTTGAAGATGAACGCGGTGACCGCCGCGGTCTCGCCGTCGCCGACGTTGATCTCGACGGTCTCTTCGGCGGACAGGATCTCACCGCAGGTCCAGCCGGACGTGGCGCCGGACTTGCAGGCGGGCTGGCCGACGATGGCGTCGGTGGAGTCGTAGACGTTGACCGACTCGCCGTCGTCCGGCGCGCCGGTGCCGCCGCCCCAGTACGCCACCTGCGGCGGCTGGGTCCAGCCGCCCTCGGTGACGTGCACCAGGCCACCGTCGTTACCGTCGCCCAGGAGCATGGCGCCGTTCTCGCCCAGCGGGCGGTCGGTGATCTCCGGGCCGGCCCAGTTCTGGTCGTCGAACAGCGGGCTGTCGACGTCGAGGTGGAACCACGGGTGGCCCTCCTCGTAGTCCGAGCCGCAGTGACCGGCGGTGTAGAACAGCGGCGAGCCGTCCGCGCCGGTGCCGTTGAAGCCAGCCGAGCAGCGGTTGGCGTACATCGGGTTCTCGATGTCGTCGAGGGTGGCGTAGCCGTAGCCGCCCTTGAAGTCGTCCTTGAACTCGTACTCCTGCGAGTCCAGGTCGGGGAGGTCCAGTTCGGGGACACCGACCTCGGCGGTCGCGCCGGTCGACTCCACGAGCGGGATGTCAGCCTCGGCCTCGACGTAGACCGTGAGTTCCTGGCCGGACATCACCGAGCCGTTGATCGACACGCCAGCGGCCTCGAGTTCAGCCACGACCTCGGTGGCCGACTTGGCAGCGGCGGCGTTGGCGAGGTATTCGGCGGCGGAGAGGCCGAGGTCGCGCTTGACGGCTTCGACCAGGCCGGAGGGGAGTTCCTCGGCCTGGGAGGCGAACGCGTCGGCTGCGTACGTTTGCAGGGTCTGGGTGATCGACTCTTCCGCGGTCGCGGTCGACGTGGCGGCGATCATGCCCACGCACGCGACTGCCGAAGAGGTCAGTACACCCGTGACCCGTGCAACGCCGCGACGGCGCAGCAGGGCTGTGCTCACGTTTACTCCAAGAAAAATGTCATCGACATGGAATGACTCCGGTTCCCCGGACGTCGATCGAGCTGACCCCGAGGGCCGGAACCGTGAGTCACCCTACAGCACCGTTCGCGCGAATATACAAGTACTCGCCGCCCATTGGGCGGAATGTCGACCTCGTACTGGATGTCCGCATTCGACCGCATGTGAGAGATATCACAAAGCAACGAGAACTTGCAGGTGAAAGTTATTGACAGGGAATCAACACGAGCTCGACTTGTTGTCGCGTCAGCGAATTATCCAGAAGTGCGGCGACGTCGCCATGCGGTGCCCGCCACAACCGCCGCGGCGATGAGCAGCACTGCCACGCCCCAGGCCCACAGCAGCGAGGACGTAGCCGAACCGGTGCCCGTCACGCTGTCGCGCCCGGCGAAGCCCTTCAACGTCCCGCCCGAGCGAGTCGTCCCCACGCGCTGATCGACGGCGAACGACACCGCGGCGGACGGCTCGGACCTCAGGCCGTCGACGGACTGGGTGGCCACGACCGTCTGTGAACCGTCCGGCATGGGGCCGGCCAGTTCGACTGCCCAGGCGCCGTCGTCACCGGCCCGAACTCGCGCGTCGCCGCCGTCGGCCTCCGCGGCGGTCTCGTCGCTGGGGTTCAGGTGCAGCGAAACCGTCGCGCCGGGTGCGGCCAGACCACTGATGCGGTGGGTGGCGTCGAGCGCTTCACCGGGACGCGGGCTGGTGATGACCGGAGCGCCTGGCTTGAGCCCGACCTGGCGAACGGTGACCGAACTGGACTCCTCGTCGACTTGCTGTGTCAGCACGACGTCGAAGCGCCCGGCGGCCAGGTGGCTCTCCGGCGTGATCGCCCACGAGCCGTCCTTCGACACCGTCGTGGTGGCACGTACGTCGGAACCGACCCGCAGCTCGACCGTGGCGCCGGGTTGGCCGGTGCCGGTGAAGGTAGGCCGCTTGGTCGTGGTGGTGTCGCCCGCGCGGGGCCAGGTGGGATTCAAGCTGGCCACGGGGGCGACGGTGAACGTACCGGTCACCGTGTCGCCGGTGGCGGCGGTGTCGCTGGTTACGGCGGTGTGCGAGGCGGTGGCCTCGAAGCTGTGTGAACCCGGCTCCAGCGGCTCGGTGACCGGGACGGACCAGCGGCCTTCCGGCCCGACCGTGGTCTCGAGCGGGGCTGCCCCGTCGATCGAGATCTCGACGGTGGCGCCGGCCGCTGCGGCGACCGTGCCGGACATCGTCGGCGTGGCTCCTACGGTCGCCTGGTCATCGGGAGACGTGATCGTGGGCGCACCGACGTGGACCAGCAGGTCCCACTCGTCACCGTAGAGCTTCTCGATGGAGTCGGTGCCACCGGAGACGGCGTAGCCCAGGCTGACATCGGTGCCGGTACTGGCCGGGGACACCGCGCCGGTCGAGCAGTCGGCGGATTGCCAGGTGGAACCGGAGTTGATGCCGAGTGCGTACGGTCCGGTCATGATGGCGCCGCCGCTGTCGCCGGGAAGCACACACGCGTCGAACAGGAAGCCCGTCACGTCGCTGCCGCTGACCTTCGCGCTGGTGTTGGCGGCCAGCACGTGCCCGCACGTCCAACCGGAGGTCGTGCCGGACGAACAGGCGACGGCTCCGGCGATCGGATCGATGGAGTCCAGAACCTGAACCCCGGCGGCGTCGCCGGAGGCCGCCGGTGAGGTGACCTCGGGGCGTACGTCCCAGTCCTCGGCTGTGACGTCGATCAGCCCGGCGTCTTTGCCGTCACCGAAAGCGAAGGAGTCGGTGACGAACTCGCCGACCGGGTCGCCGATGTGCTCGGCCCAGGTGTCGCCGAGCTCTGGCGAAGTGACCACGGCCTGCGGCAAGTCCAAGGCGCGCACGGGGGAGGTGAACAGTCCGTCCTCGGCCGAGCCGCAATGCCCGGCGGTGAGGATCCGAGTCGCTCCGTCCGCGCTGGTGCCGGCGAACCCGGTCGAGCAGCGGTAGTCCATCAGCAGGTCGCTGACCGCGAAGCCGTCGCCGCCGCGCCAGCTGGACTGCGCGGTCAGGCCCGAACGACCAACGGGCTCGCCCTCCAGGTCGGCATCGATCGGCACGACCCGTCCGGCCTCACGATCGATGTAGGCGAGCTTGTCCTGCGCCTGAGCGGCGGCGAGCGCGTCGGTCAGGCCGTCACCCACGTGGACCTCGGCGCCTGCAGCACGGGCGGCGGTGGCATCGGCCTGGGTGTCCACGGCGACGTGCAAGTCGTCTTCGACGAGCCACGCTGACCGTACGGCCGAGCCCAGAGAATCGACGACGGCCGCAGCCCGGTGTGCGGTGGCGGCCCGGGCCAAGTACTCCTGTGCCGACAGGCCCAGGTCGCGGCGGACCGCGGCGACGAGATCCTCGGGCAACAGGCCGGCCCGGTCGACGAAGTCGTCAGGCGAAAAGTCCTGCATCTGCACGGCCGGTGTCTCAGCCGGCTCAGCGGCGGTCGCGCTGTCTGCGGAGTGAACACCGGCGACCGTGAAAGCGCTGGTCAGAAGCGAGATGAGCGAAACGCGGGCGAGGCGGGCGTGAGCGCGATGCCCGTACGATGAACCGCTCACGGGGCGTCTCCTGTTTCCTCTCGGCCGGGTCACACGCAGTCGGCACGGTAGTCGATGTTTCCTCGACGACGGTACCGAGGGCGCGCGCAGACGGTACAGGGTTGTGCCGAAGCTCACCCATATGGCCGGTGGGGTGTCGTCCGTGTGTGAGCTCACCCGAGCGCCGGGCGACGCGGCGGCACCGGCTGCGGAGCGCGCTCCGGGTCGAGATGCGGCAGCAGGCGGTCGAGCCAGCGGGGCAGCCACCAGCAACGCCGGCCGAGAATGAACATCGCGCTCGGCACGACGAGCAACCGGATGATCGTCGCGTCGATCAGCACGCTGATCCCGAGGCCGAGCGCGAGGATCTTGATGACCGCCACGTCGGAGACCAGGAAGGCGAAGAACACGCTCATCATGATCAGCGCGGCCGAGGAGATGACGCGGGCGGTGACAGCGATCCCGGTGGCCACGCTCTCCTGGGTGTCTCCGGTGGCGGTCCAGGCCTCACGGATCCGCGACAGCAGGAACACTTCGTAGTCCATCGACAGGCCGAACACGATCGCGAACATGATCACGGGCACGTACGACTCGATCGGGACGGTCTCGTCCAGCCCCAGCAGGTTGCTGCCCCAACCCCACTGGAACACCGCGACGATCACGCCGTAGGCGGCCGTGATGGACAACAGGTTGAGAATGGCGGCCTTGAGCGCCAGGACCGGGCTTCGGAACGTCACGAGGAGCAGGAGGAAGGCCGCGGTGACGACGACGCCGATGACCTGTGGCAGCCGTTCGGAGACGATGTCGCGGAAGTCCAGCGCCGTTGCCATGGCGCCGGTGACATACGAGGTCGCTCCGGAGCCGGACAGCACAGTGGGCAGCGTGTCGTCGCGGAGCCGGTTCAGCAGGTCGTCGGTCGCCGCTGCCTGCGGGCGTGAGCTCGGCGTCACCGTGGACACCAGTACGGCACCGTCCTGACTGGGCACGGCGGGTGTGGCGGATGCGACGCCCGTGGTGTTCTCGAGTGCGCGGTGCACATCGGTGGACAGCTCGTGGGTCTGGTCCTGGGTGGCCGACGAGGACGGCTGGACCACGACGGTGAACTGACCGTTGGTGCCCACGCCGAAACCGGAGGTGATGTCGTCGTAGGCGGAGCGGGTCGTCGTGCCGCGCGCGCTCGCGCCGTCGTCGATGTGCCCGAGTTCCATCCAGAACACCGGCACGGCCAACAAGCCGGCCACCGCAACCCCGGCGGCGAGGAACCGCCAGGGGTGACGGGCCAGCAGGTCCGCGTACCGGCGCCACGTGTCCGACGAGGTGTCCGTGGAGTGTTCGGCGACCGGCTCGCGAACCCGCCATCGGTCGATGCGGCGCCCGATCAGCCCCAACAACGCTGGAGCCACGGTGATGGCGGTGATCACCGCGACGGCGACGCCCAGAGCCGCGGCGAGGCCGAGCTTGCCGATGAACGTGATGCCGACCGTGTACAGCCCCATCAGGGCGATGATCACGGTGCACGCTGCGATGATGACCGATCGCCCGCTGGTCGACACGGTGCGGCCCGCGGCGTCGACCCGGTCCACGCCTTCGAGCATCAGCTGGCGGAAGCGAGTGGTGATGAACAGCGCGTAGTCGATCCCGACGCCCAGGCCGATCATGACGGCGATGGTGGTGGCGGTGGTGCCGAAGGTGACCTGGGTGGCCAGCAGACCCAGCAGGCCGAGCCCGGTGACGACCCCGAGCCCCGAGGTGACGATGGGCAGCCCGGCGGCCAGGACGCTGCCGAAGGCGGCGAGCAGGACCAGCACCGCGACGCCGATACCGATCAGCTCCGAGCGGCGGTCGTCCGGTGCCGGTTCGGCCGCCTGCCCCAGCGAGCCGGTGTAGTTGACGTCCACATCTGCGGCCCGCGCAGGCTGTACCGCGTCGTCGATGTCGTCGACGAAGGTCTCGCCCAGCGAGCCTGGATTGTGGTCGAACTGGACGGTGGAGTAGGCGACGCGACCGTTGCTCGACGTCGTGGCGTCGGACAGGGGGTCGGAGGCTGTGATGACGTGATCGACGGCGTCGAGGTTCTTGACGGCCTGCTCTATCGCATCGTGATGCGAGCTCAGTTGCCCGGAGTCGACGGCGAAGACGATCCAGGCCGAATTTCCGCTACGGATGACGTCGTGCTGTTCGAGCAACGTGGTGCCCTCGGCAGACTCGGTGCCGGTGAGGTCGAAATCGTCGCTGTATGTGCCACCGGCGATCTGGTTGGCGACAGTGACACCGATCATGATCAGCACGGCGACCACGATCACTGGCCAAGGATGCGCGGCACATCTGCGTCCGATGCGTTCGAGTAGCGCGGGCCGTGGGTCCGACGTAGGCGTCGGCGTGGGTCCGTTGCCCTCGGTCGACATCGTGTGAGCGTCGCAGTGCAGACACCGTGGGCACAGGGCCGAAGGTCCCAGCGGCTGGAGCGCCGGGGGTGACGGCAACCGGATGGAGATCAAACCGCGAAAGGATGCAGGTTCGAACACGGCCTAGCTGGTGCCCTCGGCAGGATTCGAACCTGCGACTTTCTGCTCCGGAGGCAGACGCTCTATCCCCTGAGCTACGAGGGCTCGGGCTGGAAAAGGCTACCAGCATGCCCGCGCGCCGGGCGAACCAGCCGGCAGCTACCGGCTCGCCTCGGACGTCGGCGATGTGGCGGGCTCAGGGCAGCGAGTCGGGCAGTCCGAACGGCTGGAAGTGCTCGGCGCCGATGAACGAGGTGATGGCCGCGATCCGGTCGCCGCGCAGGGTCAGCACGTTGATCGACCACGCGCGGTGCAGACCGGTGGGGTCGTCCCAGAGGTAGGCCCCGATAGCTGGCTGGCCGTTCGCGCTGGTCGCTCGATGCCGCCACGAGCCGCAGCTGGTCAGTGGTACGCGAACGGCGAACTCGGTGACCGTGTCCAGCCCGTGGTACCAGTGCGGCAG
>JAJYTA010000123.1 GCA_021793295.1 Actinomycetes bacterium | reverse complement strand
TCCACGACATCCCCGTCGCCACCGCCAGCGGCGAGGAAGTGCAGACGCTGTCCCAATTGGGCACACCGCTCTCTGACGGCTGCATCCGCCAGGACCTCGAAGACGCCGTGGCGCTGTGGGAGCACACCCCGGTCGGAACGCCGATCGTGGTCGTACGTACCTGATTTTCAAGGCGCCGGAATCGCCGAAGCGATGGTGCGATGCCGCTGCGATCTCTACCATGGCGTGCACGGGACGCCGGCGGGCTGGTGATTTCGTCGGACTTCCCGGTTCCGGTGCCGAATCGCGGTTGGGTGGCTGTGACCGCGTCGGCCCGGAACAGCTTCCCGGTGATCGTCGGCCGTCTCCACCCCGAGGAACACCTCGCCGATGATTACCGGGAGGTCTCACTCCGCGACTGATCCTGCTGTGCACCGTCGGAATCCACCGGTTTGCCACCGCGTGTGCGCTGCCGCGGGCGCCGTTGCCTACGCGGGCGGCGAGCCTCGCCGTCGTGGCGATCAGTACGCCGCCGGTTACCGGACGAACCGCGAGATCGCTGCCCCTTGGACTTGCCCGTTTCGCCGAGGTCCTCGAGCCGTTCGGCGTCGAGGCCGGCGCGAGTGCGCTCCGCGCGCGGCAAGGTCCCCTTCGCCCCGGCGGGGATACCGAGGTCGGTCAAGAAGTGCTCGCTGCTGGAGTAGGTCTCGACCGGATCCGGGAACGGCAGCTGGAGCGCGTCGTTGATCATCTTCCACCGGGCGAGGTCGTCCCAGTCGACGAGCGTGATCGCCACGCCGCTGGCGCCGGCCCGGCCGGTGCGCCCGATGCGGTGCAGGTACGTCTTCTCGTCATCGGGGCAGGTGAGGTTGACGACGTGCGTGACGCCCTCGACGTCGATGCCCCGGGCAGCGACGTCGGTGGCCACCAGAACGTCGATCTTGCCGCTGCGGAAGGCACGCAGCGCCTGCTCACGAGCTCCCTGCCCCAGGTCGCCATGGACGGCGGCAGCAGCGAAGCCACGGTCGCGCAGGTCGTCGGCCAGGCGCTGCGCAGCGCGCTTGGTCTGGCTGAAGATCATGGCCAGCCCGCGGCCCTCGGCTTGCAGCAGCCGGGCGAGCATCTCCTCTTTGTCGAGCTGGTGCGCCCGGTAGACGAACTGCGCCGTCGCGGGAACGGTGGCGGTCTCGTCCGGCGACTCGGCCCGGATGTTCAAGGGATGGCGCATGTACCGGCGGGCCAGGCTGACCACCGCTGCCGGCATGGTCGCCGAGAAGAGCATGGTCTGGCGCAGCTCCGGGGTCTGGCTGATGATCTTCTCGACGTCGGGGAGGAACCCGAGGTCGAGCATCTCGTCGGCCTCGTCGAGGACGAGCACCTTGATGTGCCCGAGGTCGAGATCACCGCGGTTGGCCAGGTCGAGCAGGCGGCCGGGGGTGCCGACCACGACGTCGACTCCTGACGCGAGCGCGTCGAGCTGCGGTTCGTAGGCGCGCCCGCCGTAGACGGTCAGCACGCGGACGTGGCGCACGGTGGAAGCCTTCTGCAGGTCGCCGCTGACCTGAACGGCCAGCTCACGCGTCGGCGTGACCACCAGCGCTTGAGGTTTTCCCGGTTCGGTGGCCTCGGCGTAGTCGCGGTCGTGCGGAGCGACGATGCGCTGCAGCAGCGGAATGCCGAACGCGAGCGTCTTGCCGGTGCCCGTGCGCGCCTGCCCGATGAGATCGTTGCCGGTGAGCGCGACGGGTAGGGCCATCTCCTGGATCGGGAAGGCCTCGGTGATGCCGACGCGTTCGAGTGCGTCGGCGATGGGGGGAAGAACTCCCAGGTCGGTAAAGGTCGTCAGGGCGTCTCGCCTCATTCGTTGCGGGTTGACCCGAGGCGTCATACGACGACATACCTGCGCTACGGCACTGGACGTCCGGACGTCCCCAGGGGCGCCCGTTCGCCCGGACGCCATTTCTACCAGGGGCCAGTGTACGTCACGTCTCGTGCTGTGACGGTCTATCGTGGCCGACGTGACGCCACCGGAGTCGACTTCCATCACTGACGACCCGTCCTACCGGGCCGGAGTCATCGAACTGCTCGGGGTACTCGCCGTCGGCGAGCTGATCGCCTTCGACCGGTTGGCCGCCGATTCCAGGATGGCCCCCACCCTCAGCGACAAGGCCGCCCTGGCGGGCATGGCCGTCACCGAGTTCCACCATTTCGAACGGATCCGGGATCGCCTCGACGAACTCGGCGTGTCCGCGGACGAGGCCATGGCGCCGTTCTACCCGGCCTATGAGCGGTTCCACGCCAACACCGCGCCCTCGGACTGGCTGGAGGGGTTGGTCAAGGCGTACGTGGGCGACGGCATCGCGGCCGACTTCTACCGCGCCGTCGCCGAGACCGTCGACCCGGTGACGCGCGAACTGGTGCGCGAGGTGCTCGCCGACGCCGGGCACAGCGAGTTCGTCGTGCAACGGGTGCGCGACGCAGTGGACGCCGACCCGCGAGTGGCCGGGCGGCTGGTGCTGTGGGCCCGCCGCCTGGTCGGCGAGGCCCTCGCCCAGGCCCAGCGAGTGGCCGTCGACCATGACGCGCTCGCCGGGCTCGTGGTCGGCTCCGATGGCAGCGGGTTCGACCTGGCCCAGCTCAGCGAGTTGTTCACCCAGCTGACCATGAACCACGCCGAGCGTCTGGCCCGGCTGGGGCTGTCGTCCTGACCGTCGCGGCGGCGACCCTCAGGCGGTACCGAAGCCCACGCGACGCTCGACCGGCTCGCCGATCTCGACGTACGTGAGGTGCTCGGTCCGCACGAGAATCTGGCGCCCCCGCTCGTCGGTGAGGTTCAGCACGCCCTGGCGCTCGGAGAGTGCCTGACGCACGATGGCGTCGATCTCTTCCGGCGACTTGCTGGTCTCGAGGGACAGCTCGCGCGGGGCGTTGTGCACGCCGATCTTGACCTCCACGGTCACCTCTTCCTGTCGAATCTCGTCGATGTCAGGCTAGCCGAGCAGACGCAGCAGTCGATGCTCTGTGCGCCCCGAGCGTAATCGGGACCGTCAGCCGTCGACCTTGGGGAAGCCCCGGATACCCCGCCAACCCAGTGTCGCCACCAGCTCGGCCGCCGTGCTGCGTGGGATCGACCCGCCGGAGGAGAGCCAATACCGCGCCGTGACGTGCGCGATGCCGACCAGCCCCACGGCGAGCAGCGTGGACTCCTCGGGCGGCAGCCCGGTGTCCTCGGCGATGATCTGGCTGATCTCTTGTGAACACAGCTCGTTGAGCCGATCGAGGCGCAGCTTGACCGCCGGCTCGTTGGGCAGGTCGGACTCGAACAGCAATCGGTAGGCGCCGGAGTCGTTGTCGACGAACTCGAAGTAGGCGCTGACCGTGGCCTGGACGCGCAGCTTGTTGTCGTCGGTGGAGGCCAGTGCCCGGTGGAGATGATCGAGCAGATCGTCCTTCGTCTCGTCCAGCAGCGCGAGGTAGAGCTCCAGCTTGCTCGGGAAGTGCTGATAGAGCACCGGTTTGCTGACGCCGGCCCGCACCGCGATCTCGTCCATCGCGGCGGCATGAAAGCCCTGAGCCACGAAGATCTCACGCGCGGCCCGCAGCAGTTGGGCACGGCGTTGATCACGGGGCAGGCGTACTCCGCGGGCGGGTACGTCGGGCGCGGAAGCCACAGTTCTCCTCACGGTTGCGTGACCGGATCGTATCGCTGCCGCCCGGCGGCTTCAGCGGTAGTCGTCGTCGTCGAACTCGACGATCAGCTGTTGATCCTGCGCATCCGCGGGGTCGACGTCGTCGGGCAGGTCCGCTTCGATCTCGTCGCCGCCGGCGTCGTCGGTGAGGCCCCGCTGCTGCTCGTGGCGGTCGGCCTCCGGAGCCTCGGTGTACTCGTCGTCCAATTCCGGCTTTGCGTCACGTCGGGCCACCGTGCACCTCCTGCTTGTCGACGACACGACCGTACCCGGTGCCGGGAGCGTGAATCGGTACCTGTGCCAGCATCAAGGCTGTGACATTCATCCAGGCAGGCGTCGAGTCGTTGTCCGGCGAGTACCGGCACCTCGCGACCGGGCGCACGGTGTGGGTCCGGCACAGCCGGCCGTCGCGGCCGGTCGGCGAGCGGATCGTGTACGTGCACGGGCTGGGCGGCGCGTCGTCGAACTGGACCGCGCTGATGCGTGAACTTCGCGACGACGCCGAGCAGTTCGCGCTCGACCTGCCCGGCTTCGGCGACTCGCCACCGGGGACCCGGCACACGGTCCCCGGGTACGTCGACGACGTCATCGCGCTGCTGGAGCAGTTCGACGAGCCCGTGCACGTGGTCGCCAACTCCCTGGGCGGGATGATCAGCGTCTACGTGGCCGCTCGGCGCCCGGACCTGGTGCGCACGCTGGCCCTGGTGTCACCGGCGATGCCCCAGTACCGCCTGCCGTGGGCGGCGCAGGCCACGGCGTTCATGGCGCTGCCGTGGCTGGGGGAGCGGATCATCGAGCGGGCGCACGGGGTGCCGTCGGAGCGCCAGATCGCGCAGTTGGCCGCGGTGTTGTTCGCCGATCCGGCAGCCGTGCCGCGTGACGAGCTGGACTTCGCCGTGCAGGAGCGGGCCCGGTGGACGCGGCAGCCGTACTCCGGCGACGTCCTCCTGGGGGCACTGCGCTCGCTCGTGGCGCAGTACACGATGCCGCCGCGCAGGTCCGCCTGGGGCGCGGCGACCCGGATGCTGTGCCCGACGATGGTGATGATGGGCGGTCGCGACACTCTGGTCGGCTCGTGGGCGCGGACCCGGTGGCGGCGCGCGCGGCCCCGGACCCGTCTGGTGTCCATGCCGAACTCCGGGCACGTCGCGATGATGGAGCACCCGGCCGCGGTGGCCGAGTTGATCCGGCAGTTCCACCGGGATGCTCGTCCACCCGGCTCGCGCCGTGGCCCAATTGGCGAGACGACGTGTCCAGGAAGCGAACACTCGATTCGGGAATGACCAACGGCGTGGCACGGTTGGGCCAAGTGAGAAACGACGCCACGCACTCACACGGAGCTGATCGTGTCCCTGCCGCCCTTGGTGGAGCCCGCTAGCGAACTCACCGTCGACGAAGTTCGCCGCTATTCGAGGCATCTGATCATTCCTGATGTCGGAATGGACGGTCAGAAACGTCTCAAGAACGCGAAGGTCCTGATCATCGGCGCGGGTGGTCTCGGTTCCCCGGCGCTGCTCTATCTCGCCGCGGCCGGGGTGGGAACCCTGGGGATCGTCGAGTTCGACGAGGTCGACGAGTCCAACCTGCAGCGTCAGGTCATCCACGGCCAGTCCGACATCGGCCGGTCCAAGGCGCAGTCGGCGCGTGACTCCGTCAAGGAGGTCAACCCGTACGTCGATGTCGTCCTGCACGAAGGGCAGCTCACCAACGAGAACGCGTTGGAGATCTTCGCCGACTACGACCTCATCCTCGACGGCACCGACAACTTCGCCACCCGCTACCTGGTGAACGACGCCGCCGTGCTGCTGGGCAAGCCGTACGTGTGGGGGTCGATCTACCGGTTCGAGGGCCAGGTCAGCGTTTTCTGGGAAAAGCACGGCCCGCAATACCGCGACCTGTACCCCGAGCCGCCGCCACCAGGCATGGTGCCCTCGTGCGCCGAGGGCGGCGTGCTGGGCGTGCTGTGCGCGTCCATCGGCTCGATCATGGTCAACGAGGCGATCAAGCTGATCACCGGAATCGGCGACCCGCTGGTCGGCCGGCTGCTGGTCTACGACGCCCTCGAGCCGAGCTACACGACGCTGAAGATCCGCAAGGACCCGACGGCTGAGCCCGTCACCGAGCTCATCGACTACGAGGCCTTCTGCGGCACCATCAGCGACGAAGCAGCCGAGGCCGCCGCCGACTCCACCATCTCGGTGAAGAAGCTGCGCGATTGGCTGACCGAGCGTGACCAGGGCGAGCGTGACTTCGTCCTCGTCGACGTCCGGGAGCCGAACGAGTACGAGATCAACAAGATCCCGGGCTCGGTGCTGATCCCGAAGGGCGAGTTCCTGAACGGCTCGGCGCTGGAGAAGCTGCCGCAGGACAAGCAGGTCGTGCTGCACTGCAAGTCCGGGCAGCGCTCGGCCGAGGCGCTGGCCGTGGTCAAGGGCGCCGGCATGGCCGATGCCGTGCACGTCGGAGGCGGCGTGGCCGCATGGGTCAGCCAGATCGACCCGGAGCAGCCCGCCTACTGAGCCGAGCTCACAGCAGGTCGCGCTTCTGCAGCTGGGTCCACATGACCCAGCCTGGCAGGATGGGCAGCCAGAACGACACGATCCGGAACACCAACACCGCGGTGACCGCCGTGGTCGCCCCCACCCCCAGCGTGCTCACGCCCGCGGTGAGGGCGGCCTCGACGGCACCGAGTCCGCCCGGCGTCGGAACCGCCATCCCCAACGTGTTGCCGACCAGCTGCACCACGGCCAGCGCGGCCAGGTTCGCGGTCCCGCCAACGGCCTTCAGACAGGTGTAGAAGCACAAGATCAAGCTGGCGGACTGCAGCACGATCCCGCCGAGCGCGACGGCCAGCTTGCGCGGATTGCTCAACACGTCGAGCAGGCGCGGCAGGCCGCGCTCGGCGAAGTCTCGCCACAGCGCGCGAAGCCGCGCCCGGATCGGCGGGATCACCGCCAGGATGGCGGCGACCAGCAGGATGGCGACGACGATGATCAGCGTGTCGATCGACGGGTCGATGTCCGGCGCCGCCGACGAGCCGGACACGACACCCAGCACGCCGATGACCGGGAACGTGATGGCGACGTTGCCGACCTGGTTGGCCGCCACACTGGCCGCGGCCAGTGGCCCGGCGACCCCGGCCTTGGTGAGCAGCCGGATGTTGATGGTGACGTTGCCCACCGTCGACGGCGTCACGAGCTTCAGGAAGCCCAGCGCGATCTGTGCGCCGACGGCACGCCAGAACGGCACCCGTTCGGGAACGAACCCGAGCAGGGCCAGCGCGGCGCCGATGAAGCTGGTGAACATCAACACCACCGACACGAACAGCCAGCGCCAGTCGGTCTGCGCCCACAGCTGGGTGAACGACACGTCGGAGAGCTGAGTCCCCACCAGATAGACCGCGAACACCGCACCGACGCCGGTGAGCAGGGACAGCGGGCGTAGCCGTTGCAGGCGCACGGGCTGGGGCGACTCGCGCCCGGTGCTGCTGACCAGCCCGGCGCGCAACTGACTCAGCACGTCCCGGTGACCCTTGAGGTCACGGCGGGTGGAGCGGGCCAGCGCCATCGGCTGCAGCAGCGGAATGGCCGCGCTGACGACCGAGCGGCCCAGCACCCGGATGGCGGTACGGATGGTGCGCTCCGGGCCGACGACCAGCGACGCGCCGACCAACGCCTGGGCGAGGTCGGCACGGATCGCCAGGTCGGGGGCGGCGATCTCGCCCCCGGACGGGTCGAGCAGCCACACCTTGCCGGCGTCGGAGATCAGGATCGTGCGCCCGGACAGGCGTCGGTGGGCCACCTCGTTGCGGCGCAACCGGCCGAGCTGGCGCCACAGGTCCTCCAGCATCGCGTCGGTGACCTCGTCCGCGGTCAGGTTGGCCAGGACGCGCCCGGGCACGTGCTCGTAGACGATGGCGGCGGCGTCGGAACCGATGCGCAGGACGTTGAGCAGCTTCGGGGTGCGAGCCCCGGCGCGAGAGACCGCGAGCGACTGCAGCGTGATCTGGTTGAGCGCGTTGCGCATCGTGACCATCTGGCGCGGCAGCACCTCTTCGCGTGTGCGGACCTGGTCGGCGGCGCGGGCCAGGAAGCCGGCGCCGTCCTCGTCGCGGTCGAGGACCAGGATGCCCAGGCAGCCGTGGGAGGTCTCGGCGATGTAGCGGCGGTACTTGTCGACCGGATCCGCGCGCAGCGTGGCGACGTCGTAGCCGTTCGCCTTGAGCACCGCGGCGACTTTGCGCCCGTTCGGGGCGACCGAGGGCTGGCCGCTGACCAGGCGCACCAGCAGGCCGACCGCCCGCCCGACGCCGAGTGAGACCAGCATTCCGCCGACGGTCACGTCACCTTGGAACAGCCACACCGCGAAGCTGCCCGCGATGGCCAGCGCCGCGACCTGCCGGATACGTTTGAGCGCCAGGCGCGAGACCACGGTGACGATGGCGACCAGCAGGGCGGGCATCGCCGGGATCGGGGTGCCGTCCACGCCGCCGGCCGTGGGCACGAACGTGTCGTGCAAGCGCTCCGGCGCCGGGCCCAGCAGCCACGTCGACACCAGCGCGGCGACCACCGCGGCGAGAACACCGGCGATCAGCAGTTCGACCGTCGTCCGCATCCGCCCGCGGATCATCAGCATGAACACCAGCACCGGCGGGAGGGCGAGGCTCGCCAGCTCCGAGGCGAACGAGACCGTCTGGACCGGTCCGCTGGGGAAGCGTTGATTGAATTCCGCCAGGTCGGCGGTCAGGCCGGTCA
This sequence comes from Actinomycetes bacterium, assembly GCA_021793295.1. Lineage (GTDB taxonomy): Bacteria > Actinomycetota > Actinomycetes > Jiangellales > Jiangellaceae > Haloactinopolyspora. The sequence continues at coordinate 4,686 of JAJYTA010000123.1, read as the reverse complement.
GGGTTCGCTCGGCGACGACGGCCAGAGCGGCCAGGGCGATGATGCCGGCCAGGACGAACAGCAACTGCAGGCCGTCCACGGGGCGGCGGGTACGGCGCGGTAGCGGCGGCTCCTCGACCACGATCTTGGTGGCCGAGCTGCCCCGCGCCCGCGTGTGCTCCGTCGCCTCGGTCATCGAGGTTCGATCGTCGCACGTCACTTGGCGGACCGACGGACAGGTCCGCCAAGACGTCTAGAGCATGTCGCGCTTGCGCATCTGTGTCCACAAGATCCAGCCCGGCAGGATGGGCAGCCAGAACGAGATGATCCGGAAAACCAGGACACCGGTGACCGCTACGGTCGACGGCACGCCGAGCGTGCTCACGCCCGCGGTCAGCGCCGCTTCGACGGCGCCGAGGCCGCCCGGCGTGGGCACGGCCATGCCGAGGGTGTTACCGACCAGCTGGACGACGGCCAGCCCGGCGAAGTTGACCGTCTCGCCGACGGCCAGCAAGGCGGCGTAGAAGCACGCGATGAGCCCGAGCGACTGCAGCAGGATGCCGCCGACGGCGGTGGCGAGCTTGCGGGGGTCGCCGAGGACGTCCAGCAGCCGCGGCAGACCCCGCTCGGCGAAGTCGCTCCACACCGTACGCAGCCGGGCCCGGATGGGCGGGATCAGCGCGAGCAGGGCGGCGCTGAGCAGGAGCCCGACGATCACCACCAACGTCGTCGTCGAGGGCAGCCCGGCGACCGCGGAGGTACCCGAGGCCACCGCGAGCACGACGAGCAGCGGGAATGTCACCGCGACCTGGGCGACCTGGTTCGCCGCGACGCTCGCCGAGGCCAGCGGTGCCGCGATCCCGGCCTTGGTGAGCATCCGGATGTTCATGGCCACGCTGCCCACCGTCGTCGGCGCGACCAGGCGCAAGAAGCTCAGCGCCACCTGGGTGCCGAGGACACGCTTGAAGGGGACCCGCTCCGGGACGAAGCCGATGATGCCCAGGGCCATGCCGACGTAGTTCGCGATCATGGCCGCCACCGCCAACAGCAGCCAACGCCAGTCGGTCTGCGCCAGCAGCTGCGTGAACGACACGTCGGAGAGCTGAGTTCCGACGAGGTAGACCGCGACGACCGAACCCACGCCGGTGACCAGCGACAACGGCCGGAACCGTTGCAGGCGTACCGGCTCGGCGGGGGCGCCGACGCTGTCGACCAGGCGGCGGCGCAGATCGACGAGCGTCTCGCGGTGCCCCTTCACGTGCCGGCGGGTGGCCGGCGCCAGTGCCACCGGCTGCAGCAGCGGGACCGCCGAGCGCACGACGTCGGGTCCGAGCACGCGGAGGGCGGAGTCGACCGTGCGCTGCGCGCCGACGGCGATGCCGACGGTGGTCAGTGCCTGGGCGAGATCGGCGCGCAGGGCGATGTCGTTGGCGGCGACCTCCCCGCCGGAGGGCGCGAGCAGCCACACCCCGCCGTCGCTGTCGACCCGGATGGTCCGCCCGGACAGCCCGCGGTGTGCCACGTGGTTACGCCGCAGTGCGCCGAGTTGGCGCCACAGGTCCTCGAGGGTGTGCTCGCTGATCTCGTCGGCGGACATCTCCGCCAGCGGCCGGGCCTCCACGTGGTCGAAGACGATGATCGCGGAGTCGCCGTCGACGCGCAGCACGTTGCGCAGTGGCGGCGTGCGGGCCCCGGCGCGGGCGACCGCGAGTGACTGCAGTGCGATGCGATCCAGCGTCTCGCGCATCGTGACCGTCTGCCGCGGCAGCACGTCGGCGCGCGTGCGCAGCCGGTCCATCAGCCGGCCGAGCGTGCCTGCGCCCTCGTCGTCGCGGTCCACGATCAGCACGCTCAGCCGCCCGTGCGGGGTCTCGGCGGTGAGCAGCCGGTACTCACCGGACGGATCGGCGTACAGCGCCTCGACGTGGTAGCCGTTCTCCGCCAGCGTCGCGACGATCTGCTGCCCACTCGGAGCCACCGAGGGCTGTCCGCCGAACAACCGGACCGCCAGGCCGGCCGACGCCCCGATGGCCAAGGCGATGAGCAGGCCGCCGACCGTGGCCTCACCGCGGAGCAACCCGACGGCGAAGCTGCCCGCGATGGCGAAGATCGCGACTTGCCGCGAGCGCTTCAGATCCCGCCGGGACACGATCGTGACCAGCGCGACGAGCATGGCCGGGTACGGCGGGACCGGCGTGCCGTCCACGCCGTCGATCACCGGCACGAGCGGGTCGTGCAGCCGCGCCGGGGCACTGGTGCGCAACCACGTGGACACCAGCGAGGCCGCGGCCGCCGCGATGAGCCCGGCGATCAGCAGCTCGACCGTGGTGCGAACCCGTCCGCGGATCATCAGGACCACGACCAGGATCGGCGGCATCGCGACGCCGGCCAGGTCGGCGGTGAACGACACGATTTCGAGCGGGCCCTCAGGCACGCGATTGTTCAGGTCCGCGAGGTCGGCGGTGATGGCGGTCATCGTCCGCTCGGCGATGATCGACATCGCGACCAGCGCCGTCATACCGGCGATGAAGATCAGCAGCCACAGGCCGTCGAGCGGACGGCGGATGCGCGAAGGCAGCGGCGGCTCGTCGACCACGCTCTGCACGGCCGACCTGCCTGGCGGTTCCGTGGGCTCGGTCATTGCAGGTCTGATCGTCCCATGACGCGGTGCGAGATCATGCGAGGGTGGACGATGAGTACGCAGAAGCCGTCCTCGCGCTGGTCGAGCAGATCCCGCCAGGGCGGGCGATGTCGTACGGGGCGATCGCCGACGCGGTCGGGGCCCGACTGGGCCGCGGCGGACCGCGCCAGGTCGGGGCCGTGATGTCGACCCTGGGCGGTGCGGTGCCGTGGTGGCGTGTCGTGACCGTCACGGGCCGGGTGCCGCCGGGACACGAGCGCCGGGCCTATCGTGAGCTGATCGCCGAGGGGACGCCGATGACGGCCGACGGCTCGCGCGTGGATCTGCGGCGGGCCGGGTGGTACCCCCAGTGAGCGCGGTGGTGTCGGAGTCGCAGTTGTGTCGGTGACGCGTGGTGGGATGGAGAAACTTCGCCCAAGCGACAGTCGGCAGGAGGGAGCGGCACCGTTGAGGCGACCTGTCGAGCGTGCAGCGGTGCGCCTGGTTCGCACCGCCCGGCCGGAACCGTCGCCGGTTCATCTCGACGCCGCGCAACAACGAGCCGTCGACCACCGCGGCGGGCCGGCGCTGCTGCTGGCCGGGCCGGGCACGGGCAAGACCACCACGGTGGTCGAGGCGGTGGCGCGGCGGGTGGAGCAGGACGGCCTGGATCCGGAGCAGGCCCTGGTCCTGACGTTCAGCCGGCACGCCGCGGCCGAGCTGCGCGACCGGATCGCCCGACGGCTCGGGCGTACGGTGCGCGAGCCGTTGGCCCGCACGTTCCACTCCTACGCCTTCGGTCTGCTGCGCCGCGAGGCGGTCCAGAACGGCGAGCCCACCCCGCGGCTGCTGGGCGGGGCCGAACAGGACGTCTTGATCCGTGAGTTGCTGCGTGGCGACGTGGAGCAGCTGGGCGCGGACTACTGGCCGCAGCGGTTGCACGCCGCGCTGCTGACCCGCGGGTTCGCCGGCGAGCTGCGCGATCTGCTGATGCGCGCGGCCGAGCGCGGCGTGGGCCCCGACGAGCTGGCTGAGCTCGGGCGGCGCCACGGCCGTGACGACTGGGCCGCGGTGGCCGCCTTCGCCCGGCAGTACGGCGGCGTCACCGCGTTGCGGCATCCGCCGTCCTACGACCAAGCCGAGCTCGTCCGCGCCGCGGCCGCGCTGCTGCGCGACGATCCGCAGCTGTTGGCGCGTGAGCGGCAGGCACGCCAGTTCGTGGTGGTCGACGAGTACCAGGATTCCGATCCGGCGCAGGAGGAGCTGCTCCGGCTGCTCTGCGGCGGCGGGCGCGACCTGCTCGTCGTCGGCGATCCCGATCAGTCGATCTACGGCTTCCGCGGTGCCGAGCCCGACGCCCTCCGGCATTTCCCCGAGCGTTTCCCGGCCGCCGACGGGTCGCCGGCCGAGGTGCTGGCGCTGGAGGTGTCCCGGCGGAGCGGCCCGGCTCTGCTCGAGGCATCGCGCCGGGTGGCCATGCGACTGGGCGGACCGTACCGGCATCGCCGGCTGCGCGCCGCCGATCCCGGCGCCGCCGGCGAAGCATCGGTTCACGTGCTGCCCAGCACCAGTCAAGAGGCCACGTTCGTGGCGTCCCGGCTACGCGCGGCGCACCTGCTCGACGACGTTCCCTGGCAATCCATGGCGGTGCTGGTCCGGGCAGCGTCGGCGGTCCCGGTGCTGCGTCGTGCCCTGGCCGGGGCCGGCGTACCGGTCGATGTCCGGCTCGAGGACGTGCCGCTGGTGGCCCAGCCGGCGGTGCGCTCGCTGCTGACCGTCCTCGAGCTCGCGTGCTCAATGCGCGAGCTCGATGTCGACACCGCGCTGGAGCTGATCACCGGGCCGCTGTGCCGAGCCGACGCGCTGGCCGTGCGCCGGCTGCGCCAGGAGTTACGGGCCGGTGAGCTGGCCGCAGGGGGAGGACGTGCCTCCGGCGAGCTGCTGGTGGAGGCCATCACCGACCCGAGCGTGTTGCTGCCTCTCGACGACGCCGCTGTGGAGCCGGCGGCGCGGCTGGCAGGGCTGGTCGCGGCCGGGCGGGCGGCCGCCGAGGCCGACGGCGCGACGGCCGAGGACGTCCTGTGGGC
>JAJYTA010000122.1 GCA_021793295.1 Actinomycetes bacterium | reverse complement strand
CTCGCACTGGACCCGCTCCTGCGGGTCGACGGGGCAGGCCTGGTCGTCGTCCGAGGCGAGAACGTCGATTCGACTCGTCGGCGCTGGGGCGGGAGCCGACGTGCGCGGTGCGATCGCCCGGGCGAAGCCGAAGCCGCGCCGCCGGTCGGTCGCCCGCGGTTCCGCAACGTTCGCCGAGCCGGGCACGTCCTGCGCCTTGTTCACCCGCACGGTGCTCTGCTCGGCGGTGTGGCGCGGCTTCATGTGCAGGTAGTAGGTGGTCTTGACGCCCTTCTGCCAGGCGTGAGCGTAGAGATCCATCATGTCGCCGACATCGCGCATCTCGAGGTACATGTTCCGGCTGATCGCCTGGTCGATCCACTTCTGCGCGCGGGCGGCGACCTCGATGAACGCGTGCGGCGAGATCTGGAACGACGTCGCGTAGATCGCCTGCAGGTCCGCCGGCACGGCCGGCACCGCCCGCACGTCACCTTGAGCGCGCAGCAGGTCCTCGCGGACGTGTTCCCACAGGCCGCGTTCCTTCAGCGCCGCGACCAGGTTGCGATTGACCTCGAGGAACTTCCCGGCGCTCGTGGCCCGGCTGAAGATCTGGGCGAACTGCGGGTCGAGCCCCGGCGTGGTGCCCGCGACGAGGCCGATCGAGGCGGTCGGTGCGATGGCCAGCAGCGTCGCGTTGCGCATGCCGCCGCGTACCTTGGCGCGCAGCGCGCTCCAGTCCAGTCGCTGTGTGCGCGAGACGGTGATCGGCACGCCCCGCTGCTGCTCGGCGACGTCGACGGTGTCGATCGGCACCATGCCCCGGCTCCAGCCGGAACCGGCGAAATTGGGGTAGACGCCTCGCTCGCGGGCCAGGTCGGCACTCTGATCGATGGCGTGGTAGCTGATGAACTCCATCACCTGGTCGATCAGGTCGTAGGAGTCTTCGCTGTCGTACGGCACGCCCAGCTGCTCGATCACGTCGGTGAACCCCATGACCCCGAGCCCGATGGCCCGGTTGAGCTCGTTCGACGTCTCCGACTCCGGCACCGACGACACGGTGATGTCCACGAGGTTGTCCAACTGCCGCACGGCCAGCCGGGTGGTCTGTGCCAGCCGCTCCCAGTCGATGGTGAGCCCGGTCGCGGTGGAGGTGAGGTGGCGCGACAGGTTCACCGACGCCAGATTGCACACCGCGATGTTGTCGCGGTCTTGCGGCAAGGTGATCTCGGTACACAAGTTGGACAGGTGGATCGTGCCGGTGTTGTCGTTCAGCGCTCGGTTGTTGATGGTGTCCTTCCAGGTCAGCCACGGATGCGACGTCGTCTGGAGGCTGATGAGGATGGATCGGAACTGCTCGCGGGCGCTGACCCTGGCGAACGTGCGGAGTTCACCGGCTTCGGCCGCGGCGGCGTATTCGGCGTAGCGGGCGCTGAAAGCCTGGCCGTACAACTCGGTCAGGTCGGCGGTTTCGAGCGGATCGAACAGGTACCAGTCGTCGTCGGCGGCGACGCGCTTCATGAACTCGTCGGAAATCCAGACGGCCGTGTTCGCCGTCCGGGTGCGGCGATAGGGATCACCGGCGTTCTGCCGCAGGTCCAAGAACTGCGGGAAGTCGAGATGCCAGTTCTCCATGTAGAAACACAAGGCCCCGAACTTCTTGCCACCGCGCGACACCGCACGCAGAGTCGAATCGATGGTGTGCATGAACGGGATGGGTCCGGTCGAGGCCGTGTTGTTCGACCGGATGGGTGAGCCCTCGGCCCGGAGCTTGGTCACCGACAGCCCGATGCCCCCCGTGCCCTTGGTCACCCACATGACATCGCGCACGCTCTTGGCGATGTGCTCGATGTCGTCCTCCATGTCCATCACGAAGCAGTTGGACAGTTGGGCGTACGCCGTCCCCGCGTTGACCAGGGTGGATCCAGCAGCCAGGTACTCCAGGCGCGACATCTTGTCGTAGTAGCCGATGGCGGCCGTCGTGGGATCGTCCTCGGTCAGCGACAGCCCCATCGCCACCCGCATCCAGAAGAACTGCGGAACCTCGAGTGGGCCCCCGTCGCGGTCGTCGATGACGTAGCGGTTCAACAGCGTGGCAGCGCCGATGTAGCGCAGCAGCCCGTCTCGAGCCGGATCGAGAGCGGCGCCGAGCCGGTTCAGGTCGAAGCAGGCCGACAACCGCTCGTCGAGGAGCCCGGTCGCGACTGCGCGCTCGATGACCTCCGGAAACCGCCGCCGGTGCAGCTCGGCCAGCTCGGCTGCCGTGTCGTAATCACCGAGTACCTGCTTGTAGACGGACTTGAGCAGCACTCGGGTGGCGACGGTGTCGAAGGCTGGATCGTCGCGGACGTTCTGCAGCGCGACCTGGATCACCGCTTCGTCGAGCTGCTGGCTCGTGATGCCGTCGAACAGCGTGATCTCGAGTTCGGACTGCAACTGGGCCGAGCGGGCCACCTGATCGTCCAGACCGGCGGTCGCGGACTCGATCGCCTGGGCGATCTTGTGGCCGTCGTAGGGCTCGGTGGATCCGTCTCGCTTGACGACGTGCATGCTCGTGACGCTCCTCGCAGTTCGGCTGGATCGTCCGGACCTGCGAGGGTTGACGCGTCGGAGCAGATGACGTCGACCACGCCACGGTGTTCCGCGGGGTGAGTTGGTTCGGCGTGATCATCCCCTGGCCCTCCCTCGAGGCCGCGGACTCCGGAGCCCGCTTCGGGCTCCGGTGCACTGGCAGGTCTTCGGACTCACGGGCCCGACGGCCATCCGGCGGATGGCTGTCACCTACTGACCGTCGCTTCCCAGATCGCCTCCGGCGATCCAGTGCGTGATGACGGCGGTCGCTCCCGTTCACCGCTGCGGGGCAGTCCCGGACTCACACCGGGTTCCCTCTTACCTCTGACCGATCTGGCTGACCGGGCAGAACCAGCTGCAGGACACACTCTATCTTGTAGTTACACAGATGCAACTCATCTATATGTTGTGTTTTGCCGGGTGCGCCGGCCCTGCCGCACGGCGGCCGCGACACCGCTGGCGCCACACTCCGCCGTCCAGCTGACGCCATTCCTGGGGAAGTTGGCTGGAAATCGCTGTCACGGCGACCGGTCGGGACCGCAGTATTGTCGTCGGCCGCAGCACCGATCCATGGAGACGCTCATGACATCGCCCTCGACCCGCCCCGCGCTCATCTGGGCTGCCCTGGTGACCGTGTACGTGGTGTGGGGTTCGACGTATCTGGGCATCCGGGTGGTCGTCGAGTCGGGCATACCGCCGCTGCTCGGCATGGGCGTGCGATTCCTGGCCGCCGGCGGGCTGCTGCTCGGCTACATCGTGGTGCGCCACGGGCGCAGCCGGGCGCGGGTGACCATGGCCGAGCTGCGCGGCGCGGCGGTGATGGGGCTCATGTTGCTCGTGTTCGGCAACGGCGTCGTCGCGATCGCCGAACAGACCGTGCCCAGCGGGTTGACGGCACTGATCATCGGTGCCGTCCCGTTGTGGTTCGTCCTGCTCCGTGCTGCCGGCGGAGAACGACCGAGAACCGCGACGTGGTGCGGCGTGCTCGTCGGACTCGGCGGGGTGGCGGCGGTCAGCCTGTCCCGTGGAGGCATCGAGGGCGTGCAGGCGTGGGGCGTGCTGCTGTTGATCGTCGCGTCGATGTCGTGGGCGCTGGGCTCGTACCTCTCACCGCGGCTCGGCCTGCCGCGCAACGCGATGGTCACCTCGGCGTACGAGATGCTCGCCGCGGGCGCCGTGATGACGATCGTCTCGTCGGCCACCGGTGCGGCCACCGACTTCGACGTCGCCGCCATCCCGATCCGTGGCTGGGTGGCGCTGGCCTATCTCGTGCTCATCGGGTCGCTGGCCGGCTACACCGCGTACAGCTACGCGCTGGCGCATGCACCGCTGTCACTGGTCGGCACGTACGCCTACGTCAACCCCGTCGTCGCGGTCCTGTTGGGCTGGGCGATTCTGGCCGAGAGCGTCACGGCAGCCGTCGTCGGTGGTGGCGCGCTCGTGATCGCCGGTGTGGCTCTGGTGGTCAGTGGCGAGCGACGTCCGGCCACGCCGTCGACCCGAGACCCCAAGCCGATTGAGAAAATGACGACGTGACCGGACGTTCTGGTGGTTCAACGCAGCGTCAACTGCCGGGGACACCCGGCAGTTGACCGCTGGTATTGATCAGCTCGACACGTGGATCTTTTCGCCCTGGTCGAGGGCCAGATCGTCGTCGAGATCGTTCACCACGCCGCCACTGGCCCGCGGCACCACCCGAACCACGCGCAGCGCATTCTCGTACGCGTCGAGGGCCTCATCGGTACGGCCGACGCTGCGGTGGAGCTCGGCGAGCTCGCGCCACGCCGCTGCGGCGTACCGGGTGATCCCCATGGATTCGAGTTCCTCAGCCGCCCTGGTGGCCTCGGCGATGGCGCCCTCGGTGTCGCCCTCGGCCCGCAGGATCCGGGCCCGAGTGAGCCTGGCGTCGGCCGCGTTGGCCCGCCGCCGCTCGCCGAGATCGCGCAGTGCGAGGTCGACGGCCTGACGTGCTTCGCTGACCCGGCCGAGGTGCAGCAACGCGTCGGCGCGCTTGGTGTTGAAGTTGGCGACGTCGACCTTGCCGCCGTACTGCTCGATGTTGTCGCGGGTGCGTTCGAGGATGTCGAGCGCCTCCTGCGCACGGGGCTCCGGCCCCTGCAACAGCAGCCAGGCGTGCGCCACCCGCAGCCGGGCGAGGTTGCGCAGGTCGTCGCCCTCGCCGAACATCGCCAGCGCGCGGTCGACCAGGTTCAGGGCCAGGGCGAGCTCACCACGGGCCTCGGCGACCAGCGAGGCGTTCCAGTACGCGGCACCCCGCGTGTGGGGTGCGCCGATCCGGTCCGCGGCCTCGACGAGCTCAGTGGAGAGCATCTTCGACCGCACGACGTCGCCGCGCTCGTAGTAGGCGCCGAGCACGGTGCACCCGAGCCGGATGTACTCGTCGGTGCCTTCGAGGCCGAGGTCCGCGGCCGAGCGCCGGGCTTCTTCGCCGACCTGGATCGCCATGTTGTAGTCGCCGGCTCGCGCGTAGCAGCGAGTGAGCAGAATGGCGACGTCGAGCCAGGACTGCACCTCGGGGTTCTGCCGCGCCTCGTCGGCGAGCTCGGTCAGCAGGTCGATGGCGCCTTCGATGTCACCGCTGCGCTCACGAGCCTGGGCACGGCCGAGCCGGGCCTGCCGGTCCTGCTCGTCGTTGAGCCCGGGATCACCCATCAGCGCCGTGAACTTCTCATAAGCCTCTTCGGCCCGGCCTTCGCGCAACGCCATCTCGGCGCGCCCGAGCTCGAGACGAGCCTTGGTGCGCACCGAGGCGTCCACCCCGTCGCGGAGGTACTCCACGTCGATGTTCAGCCGTTCGGCGATGTGCGCCAAAGCCGACGCCGCCGGCTGGCGGCGACCACTTTCGACAAGTGAAACGTAGCTGGGCGACAGCATGCCCTCGGCGATCTCCGCCTGGGACAGTCCGAGCTCCAACCGGCGGGCTCGGATACGCTGTCCGACGGGCGTCGGAGCCGGCGCCTCATCTACAGTTGCTGGCTGGTCTTGGGTCATGACAGTATTGGACTACAGTCAGTCACTTTTTGCTAGTCCAACTAAACCTCTTTTGGGGGTTCGATCAGCTATGAGGCGTGTCAAGCGAGTCACGGTTGGTGTGTTCGCCACGTTCGTGCTCTTCTTCGCCGTCGGCGCGCCGGTAGCCGCCGCGGACTCGACTTCGACGACAGGCATTGGCAATACCTGCTGCTGACGCGGCATACTTGAGCCGCACGGACGGCATCTGACGTCTCGCCCCCCGAACGTTGGATGCCGTCCGTGCTTTACCCCTGTGCCCGACCGGCAGCGACCGAGCTGCTCACCTCAACGGCATGGCTCAGTTCCGCGTGCCTGCCATCCATTTCGCCGCCAAGTCGAGCAGGCGGTCATTGGCTTCGCGCTCAGCCACCGTCACCCGGCACCCTTCGCCGGCGAAGGGCCTGACGACCAGTCCGTTGGCCTCACAGAATGACGCGAACTCCATGGTGTCGGGCCCCAGCGCGAGCCACACGAAGTTCGCCTCGGTCGACGGCACGTCCCAGCCTTGCGCCAGCAGGCCCTCGCGCACCCGGGTGCGCTCGGCCACGAGGGCGTCGACGCGCTCGAGCAGTTCGCCTTCCCGCGCCAGCGACGCGATGGCGGCACGCTGGGCGATTCCCGAGACGCCGAACGGCACCGCCGTCTTGCGCAGGGCGTCGGCGACCCGGTCGTGCGCGACCGCGAACCCCACGCGGAGCCCGGCCAGCCCGTACGCCTTGGAGAAGGTGCGCAGCACGCACACGTTCGGCCAGTCCCGGTACAGATCGAGCCCGTCGGCGGCTTCGGAGTCGCGCACGAACTCGCGATAGGCCTCATCCACCGCGACCAGCACGTCCTCAGGCACCCGCTGCAGAAACGCCTGCATCTCCGCGTGGCCGACAGCCGGGCCGGTCGGATTGTTCGGGCTGCACACCAGGATCAATCGGGTGCGGTCGGTGATCGCCGCCGCCATCGCGTCCAGGTCATGGCGACCGCCCGCGCCCAACGGCACGCGCACGGACGTGGCGCCGGAGATGCCGACGACGATGGGGTAGGCCTCGAACGAGCGCCACGCGTAGACGATTTCGTCGCCCTCAGCCGCGCACGACTGGATGACCTGCTGGAGGACACCAACGCTGCCCGTACCCGTCGCCACGTCCTCGGCCGGCACGCCATGGCGCTCAGCCACCGCGGCCACCAGTTCACCGGCGAACATGTCCGGGTAGCGGTTCATCTGCGCCACAGCTTCGTGTGCAGCCTCGATGACACCGGGCAAGGGCGGATACGGGTTCTCGTTCGACGACACCTTGTACGCCGGCTGCCCACTCGGCGACGCGGCCGCAGCCGCTCGCCCGGGGCGATACGACGGCAAGTCATCCAGTGCTGCACGAAGGCGTACCGGCCGCCGCTCCTGCTGGTCCGGCTGCGGGTCACCGCCCGGGTGATGCTCGATGTGGGTCATATTCGTGCACGATATCTGCTCTCACGCACCCGGTCGGATGTGTACGCTCAGGGCCCGTGTTCTCCATCATCGTTCGCCTGATCGTCAACGGCCTCGCCCTGTGGGTCGCCACCGAGATCGTCGACGGCGTCAGCATCACGTCCGACAGCACGTCGAACCAGGTCGTCACGCTGCTGATCGTGGCCTTGATCTTCGGTGTCGTGAATGCCGTCATCAAGCCGATCGTGAAGCTGTTGTCGCTGCCGCTGCTGATCTTGACTCTGGGCCTGTTCACGTTGATCGTGAACGCCTTGATGTTCTGGCTCACCTCGTGGATCGCCGACGTGCTCGACGTGCCCTTCCACGTCGACGGGTTCTTCTGGGAAGCCGTGCTCGGGGCCTTGGTGGTGTCGGTCGTCAGCTGGCTGTTGAACCTTCTGCTGCCCGGCTGACCGAGTCGGCGGGTCGTTGCGCTGCTGCCTACCCCGCACAGCTCGGCGGCAGCGCAACGATTTCTGGCGCGCGCCTTCCCTGTCAGGAGCGTTTGCCGTACCTTGGGATGCGCATCCAGCACGACGATGATGCGTCTTCACCGATGACGCGACGGGGGTCGTTGTGCCCTGATTCGTGTGGGCATGGTGAACATATGACGATCGGCTACGGCCCCGTCGGTTCGGTACTGACCGAGCAACCTCCGTCGGACCATCAGCGATCCAACGCGCACGTCGACCGGCACTATCGGCCGAGTCGGCCGGTGCCGATGGCGGTGACGACTCCGCCGGGGTATCCCGACCCGGACTCCAACCGGCATGCGTTGGGCGGGTTCAACGATTACGAGGTCGTCTACGACGATCCGCAAGGCAACCCGATGCTGGCGTTCGCCGACGGGCAGTGGTTCGACGTCACGTCGTTGTCACCGCGCCCGGTGTCCGTCCGGCACGCGCTGCGCCGCGACCCGGCCTGGTCCGGTGCCGTAGTACAGACCATCTGTCTGTGGATGCGCAGCAACCCCAACCACGAGCGCTCTTTCGATCTCGCCACCGAACTCGCGCTCGCAGTGGGGGAGTTGGCGCGCCAGCGCCGGTGACAGGCATCCTGGCTACGTGAGCGATTCCTTACCCCACCTGCGTCTGTGCATGGTCTGCGCAGGAAACATCTGCCGTTCCCCGATCGCCGCGGTCGTGTTGCGCGACCACCTCGAGCGGGCCGGGCTCGCTGACGTCGTCACCGTCGACTCCGCCGGCACGGGCAATTGGCACGCCGGGCAGCCTGCCGACCCGCGAACCGTGGCGGTGTTGCACCGGCACGGCTACGACGGCACCGCGCACCGGGCGCAGCAGTTCCAGCCCGACTGGTTCGACACCTACGACCTCGTCCTGGTCATGGACCGCGACAACTTCGCCGACCTGCACCGGCTGGCCCCGGACGAGGAGACCAGGGCGAAGATCCAGATGTTGCGCGCCTACGACCCCGAGGCGCTCGCCGATGGCGAGCTCGACGTCCCGGATCCGTACCTCGGCGACGACCAATCGTTCGAGGACGTCGTCGACATGGTCGAAAAGGCGGTGTCCGGTCTGGTGGACGCCATCCGCGACGATCTCGGCGTCAAGGCCGAGCCGGAGGGCGGTGAGCGCGGTCGACACTGACCGGCTGACGCGCCTGCTGGGTACCCCCGTCGCGTCTGTCACGGCGGTCGGGGGTGGCTCGATCTGCGAAGCCCGCCGGGCCCGGCTCAGTGACGGTCGCACGGTGTTCGTCAAGACCCACGACGACCCGCCCGACGGTTTCTTCGAGGTCGAGGCGCGTGGCCTCAAGGAGCTCGGCGCAGCACGAGACGGCGTCCCGGTGCCGGCGGTCCTGGCCCACGACGACCACTGTCTCGTCCTCGAGTGGATCACCACCGGAGTACCGTCGGCGCAGGCCGCCGAGCGTTTCGGCCGCGCGCTCGCAGCCACTCACCGACACGGCGCCGACGTCTTCGGCTCCGCACACGGCGATGGGTGGATCGGGACCTTGCCGTTGCCGGGCGGACCGTGGGACTCGTGGAGCCGGCTGTGGGCCCATGGCCGCATCGAGCCGTATCTGCGCGCCGCGCGTAAGGCCGGCGCCATCGACAAGCGGTCGGCCGCCGACGTCGAGCGGGTCGTGGAAGACATCGAGCAGCTCGCCGGCCCGCCGGAGCCGCCAGCACTCCTGCATGGCGATCTGTGGGCCGGTAACGTCCTGTGGGCCGATGACGGGACCAACTACCTCATCGACCCCGCGGCCCACGGCGGGCATCGCGAGACCGACCTCGCGATGCTGGCGCTGTTCGGCTTCCCGTATCTCGAACGCGTCCTGGCGTCCTACCACGAAGTGTGGCCGCTGGCCGACGGCTGGCGTGAACGCGCGCCGCTGCATCAATTGCACCCCGTTCTCGTCCATGCCGTACTCTTCGGTGGTTCATATGGGGCCCAGGCCGGACAACTCGCCCGATTGGCCCTGCGAAACGCCTGAGTGACCAGGTCGGACAGGGTGCATCCACCCTCAGAGGGATAGTCGTCCTCAACACCAGGAATGACTTCGCGCGGGTGGGTGAGCCGATAGGTTCGCAGTCGGGAAACTTTCCGACTGGAGAACACATGATCACGACCAAGGCCTTACACAAACGCTACGGCGACAAAGTCGCCGTCGATGACCTCACGTTCAATGTCCGCCCCGGCGTCGTCACCGGCTTCCTCGGCCCGAACGGCGCCGGCAAGTCGACCACGATGCGGCTGATGCTCGATCTCGACCACGGGTCGGGAGAGACCTTGTTCGACGGTCGGCGCTTCGACTCCATCCGCCACCCGATGCGTGAGATCGGTGCGGTACTGGAGGCCAAGTCCTTCCATCCCACCCGCACGGCGCGCAACCACCTGCGGATGCTCGCTGCGGGTAGCGCGATTCCGATGTCTCGCGCTGACGAGGTCCTCGAATTCGTCGGCCTCAGCGACGTGAAGAACAAGAAGCCGAAGGGCTTCTCGCTCGGTATGGCCCAGCGGCTGGGCCTGGCGCAGGCCCTGCTCGGCGACCCGTCCACGCTGATCCTCGACGAGCCGGCCAACGGGTTGGACCCACACGGCATCCACTGGCTGCGTGACGTCCTCAAGTCGCTGGCCGCTCAGGGACGCACGATCTTCGTCTCGAGTCACCTGTTGTCCGAGATGTCGCTCATGGCCGACGAGCTGGTGGTCATCGGGCGCGGAAAGATGATCTACAACGGCGACGTCGACGGTTTCGTGCGCGAGTTCACGCAGTCGACCGTGCTGATCCGTACCCCCGCGCTGGACAAGTTCGCCGAGACGCTGCGCGGCATGGGCGGCGAGGTCACCCCCGTCGACGACGGCGCCATGGTCTCCGGCCTCGACGCCGCCGTCATCGGCGAGCAAGCACACCGCGACGGTGTGATCCTGCACGAGCTCGCCACGCAGACGGCCTCGCTCGAGGCCGCGTTCATCTCCGCGACCGGGGCCTCCGAGGAGTACGTCGCGCACACCATCACCGACGAGGAGCGCGCGATGCTCAGCGAGCAGCCCGGCGCCGGGTCGACCACCACCGGAGGTGCGGCATGACCGACGCCTTGCGTTTCGAATGGGTCCGGATCCGTACGCTGCGCTCGACGTATTGGCTCATCGGACTCGGCTTGCTCATCACCGCCGGGGTCGCCTTCATCATCGCTTTCGCCACGCGCAACGACGACCCCAGCCCCGGAAACGTGGCCTCGGTGCTCACCGGCGGGGCGGAGTTCGCCACGTTCATCCCGATCTTCATGGCGATCATCGGCGTTTTCGCCACCGGGCACGAGTACCGGCACGGCACCATCCAGCCGACGCTGACCGCCATCCCGCAGCGCTCCAGGCTGCTGATGGCCAAGATCTTGATGGTGTCGTTCACCGCGATCGTGGTGGTCGCGGTTTCGCTGCTCATCAACTTCGTGATCGGCATGATCTTCTGGAGCGAGGTGCCGTCGTTCGAGGCACCGCTGAACGAGGTCATCCCCGGCTACTTCGTCCTGGTCGTGCTGTACACGATCCTCGGGCTGGCCCTGGCGCAGCTGTTCCGCGGTGTGCCGTCAGCCCTGGTGGTGTTGCTGATCGTGCCGTTGCTGGTCGAGGGGTTGATCGGCGGGCTGTCCATGGTGCCGGCGCTGGACTGGCTGCAGCCGGTGCTGAAGTTCCTGCCGTTCAGCGCCGGGGCGCGGCTGCTGGCGACGCAGCCCTACGACCCGCAGGGCGGGCCGGAGTTCGACTACTTCGACCGCTGGGCCTCGGGTGGGGTGTTCGCCGTCTTCATCGCGATCATCCTGGCCGCCGCGTGGGTGCTGTTCAAGAAGCGCGACGCCTGACCCTCCCCGCTGTTCAAATGATCATGTTCACCATGCAATTGCCTGTCGCACCACCCATGCACGCCTGGTGGTGCGACAGAAAACATGGTGAACATGATCATTTACAGCCGCACCAGACCCGCCTCCGTCCGGAACA
Source organism: Actinomycetes bacterium (assembly GCA_021793295.1). Classification (GTDB taxonomy): domain Bacteria; phylum Actinomycetota; class Actinomycetes; order Jiangellales; family Jiangellaceae; genus Haloactinopolyspora. Next base: position 1,631 of record JAJYTA010000122.1, on the reverse strand, counting down.
TCACTGACCGCACCCCGGGCGGGCCGTCCGGATCCACCCACGACACGTGCACGTCCTCGAGCGGGAAGTTCTGCGTCTGACCCAGCCAGTCCGTCACCCGGCGCGGGTCGCCGGCGATCTCGATGCTCACCAGCTCGACGCCGTCGCCGCCCTTCGACGGGTGTTCGGCCGGGTCGGACTGCCAGTGCACGACGAACGGCAGCTGTGGGTCGACCACCAGCCCACACACCCCGACCTGCCGCCACGCCAGTTCGAAGCCGTCCGGGCGCTTCCGGTTACCGACCATGGCCGGTCGGCCGAGTCGCTGCTCGACCGGGCCGATGTCGTCCACCGCGACCACCCAGCCGAGCCATCCGCCGCCTTGCTCGCTACGGGCCTTGACGGCTTGACCGAAGGCGATGTCGTCGGTCGACGGGTGCTCGAGCGCGGCCACGACCTCGATGTAATGGCCGCCGGCCAGCGGCAGGATCCGGTTGCGGGTGCCGAACCGCGGATGCGCCCCGCCATCGATGAGGTCGACGCCGAGCTCGCCGGCCAGAGCGCGCGCCGTGGCATCCAGCCCGTCCGGTCTGGCCGCATACGACACATGATCAAGACGCATTCGTGCATCGTGGCAGGACCGCCGTGACGCAGCCACACCAGGTCCACACCTGAGCGCATGAGCGCGTCGTCAGCTACGGTAAAAGGTCACGATCACGCGCAGCGATGATGACGTGCGGAGGCGGGCACCACGTGAACATCGAGATCACCAGGACGGCGCAAGCCTATGCCGCCTACCTGGACGGCGAGAGGGTCGGCGAACTCTCCTACGCACGCGATGGAAGCCGAGTCACGGCGATTCACACCGAGGTCAGCCCGGTGGCCGAGGGCCGCGGCATCGGCGGAGCACTCGCCCGAGCGCTCTTGGACGACGCTCGCGCCGCCGGTGACACGGTCGTCGCCAAGTGCCCGTTCGTCGCGTCGTACCTGGACAAGCATCCTGAATATGCCGACCTTCGCGCCGGCTGAGGACGGCCGAGCCGGTCAGCTCAGCGCAGCGAGACGATTTTTGAGCCGGCGCGCGGCCGCTTGTGGATCGTCGGCACCGGTGATCGCGCGAACGACGACCACCCGTCGAGCACCGGCCTCGACGACATCGCCGATGGTCTGCTCGTCGATCCCGCCGATCGCGAACCACGGCGTGACCGGGTTCGTCTGCGCGACCGCGCGCACCGTGTCCACGCCGACGGCCGGGCGGCCCTGCTTCGTCGGGGTGGGCCACACCGGGCCGACGCAGAAATAGTCGACGTCGGGGTCGCGGTCGGCGACGGCAGCCTGCTCGGATGAATGTGTCGAGCGGCCCAACACCACGTCGGGGCCGAGCAACTGCCGCGATGCGGCGATCGGCAGATCGGTCTGGCCGGTGTGGAAGACCTCAGCGCCGGTCAGTTGCGCTACGTCGGCGCGGTCGTTGACGGCGACAAGGGCGCCGTGCTCGGCTGCCACCCGCGCCACGACCGGCTGCAGTTCCAGTTCGTCGCGCACGTCCAGTGTCTTGTCGCGCAACTGCACGATGTCCACGCCGCCGGCCAGCGCAGCGTGCAGGAAATCCTCCAGGTCGCCGGTGTCGCGCCGGGCATCGGTGCACAGAT
>JAJYTA010000121.1 GCA_021793295.1 Actinomycetes bacterium | reverse complement strand
GCGCGCGACCCGTCGAGTTCGCGCCTGCGCGTGATCTTCTTGCGGTCTGCGCGCATGATCGCCTTGCCTATTGTCTGGTCGGCGCGACCTGCGTGATTCTCGTGCGCGGTCTCTGCGCGTGGGGCGTTCGCGCCATTTGTGGCTCATGATCGCGTGGCATGGGTGATCATGAGGCGGTTGTGGGCGCTGATTGGTGGATCATGAGTTGTTGGTGGCGTTATCGCGCCGGTGGTGTCTCATGATCGGTTGCGCGTGGGGGCGTTCGCGCCATTTGTGCCTCATGATCGCGCCGCATGGGTGATCATGAGGCGGTTGTGGGTGTTGTCTGATGGATCATGAGTCTTTGGTGGCGTTATCGCGCCGGTGGTGACTCATGATCGGTTGCGCGTGGGGGCGTTCGCGCCATTCCTGCCTCATGATCACGCAGCATGGGTGATCATGAGGCAACTGTCGCCGACGCGCTCAGAAGCCGAGCCCTGCAGGGGGTAAGCGGAAGTGTTGCCGCGCAAGCGCATGGCGAGTTGTGCTGTGCGGCAGAGGTAAGGGGAGTGCTGTCCCGCAGCGCGCCGCAACAAGAGTGCTGTTCCGCTGGCGTAGCGGGATGGCTCGCTCCGCGACCAGCGTCGAGACGTACAGGCCGGCAGCCGGGCACGGGGCCGGCGCGCCTCCCGCTATCCGTTGCCCCCGATGGCGTGTCCGAGCTGCCAACTGAGGAAGCACGTCCCGACGAGGACGATCCCCATCACTGCTACGTAAATGAGCATGGTCTGGAGTTGCAGCGACCTTCGCTGCCGCAGAGCCTCTCGCATGGTCGCCCACCCCGGGTCCCGACTCGTGGGTGCCGACGGACAGCACCAGTTACTCCAAGCATGAGGTCAGGTGACTTTCACGTCGATGGAGTGACCGGCCATTGCTTCATCACCTGAACGGGCTACCAGGGTGACAACCTGTGACAATGTGTCACGCAAAGTTACGAATCGAGGTGTCCTGAAGCGCCATCGGAGAGCAGCCCCGCGCGCACAGCGGACATGATGGCCTGCGCTCGGTTCGATGCACCAAGTTTGTCATACAACTTCGACACGTGGGTCTTGGTTGTCGATTCGCTGATGTAGAGCTTGCGCGCGATGCTCGAGACGCCGAGTCCGTCGGCGAGCAGATCCAGCACTTCGCGCTCGCGGCGGGTGAGCTGTGGGCCGGTTGGATGCATCCGGCGTTGCATGGCCTCGGCCAGGTCGGCGGCCACGAACGACGACGGGGTCGCGGCCGCATGCCGGGCGGCGGCGACGACGTCGTCGCTGGGCGCGCTCTTGGGGACGAATGCCGACGCGCCGGCGTCGAGGGCACCGAACAGGTGGTCGTCGCCGGCGTACATGGTGAGTATGACCAGCCCGATGTCGGGGCGCGCTTTGCGCAGCGACTGTGCGAGATCCAGGCCACTGCCGTCAGGCAGGCGGATGTCGATGACGGCGACCACCGGTTGGGTTGCCTCGGCCAGGCGATGCGCCTCCGCGACGGTGGCAGCCTCTCCGACGACGGTGAAGTCGACGTCGCGCTCGAATGCACGACGCAGGCCTTGGCGGATGAGCTCGTGGTCGTCCACGAGCATGACCGTCATGGGCACGTTCTACCCCTCTCCATCATGGGCGCCGAGGGAAACGTCGACGACGGTTCCGCCCTCGGGTCTGTCTTCGATGACGAGTGTTGCACCAACTCGCCTGGCTCGCTCGGCCATGATCTCAAGACCGTAACGTCCGCGCGGCTGTTCGTGCATGCCGATGCCGTCGTCCACGATGCGGATCTGGGCGGCCGGCGGGCTGACGGAAACGGTGACCCACAGGTTTCGCGCCTTCGCGTGCTTGCGTACGTTGGTGATGGCCTCTTGGCCGATCCGCAGTAGCTCCGCTTCGAGTTCGGGCCGCAGCCGGTCGTGATCTTCCTGGTGGACGAGGTGGACCTTGAGCCCGGCTTGTGTCCCGACTTGGCGTGCGTAGGCCGACAGGGACGTGCCGAGGCCGGCGTCGTGATCGAGGTCGCTGCGCAGGTCGAAGATCGAGTGCCGCAGGTTCGACAGGATGCGGGTCAGCTCCTGGCGCACGGTCGTGGACAGCGACTTGGCGTCGACGTCGGTGGTGCGGGCGATCAGGTCGTCGACGAGATACCCGAGCGAGGTCAGCTCCTGGGCGATGCCGTCGTGAATCTCGCGCGCGAGCCGGCGGCGTTCCTCGCGGGTCGCCAGCTCGCGGACTTCGTCGAACAGCAGCGCCGTCTCCAGGCGCAGCGCGCCTTCGTCGGTGGAGCTGACCAGGGCCTGCAGCTCGTCGGAGGTCACTTGGTCAGGCACGTCGGCGACGACGACCCCCATGGTGCGCGACCCGACGCGCAACGGCAGGACCACGCGATAACCTCGGCGACCGGTCGGTGTCCAGGCGGGAGCTTCACTGCTCCAGGCCTCGAGCAGGACGGGATCGCGTTCGGCACCCATCAGCCAGCCGTCGTCTTCGCCGCGGTGGGCCAGCGGGAACAGGTTGCCGCCTTCGCGGCGGACCAGGAGCGCGGCCCGGCGCACCGACAGCGGGCCGGCCACCTGATCGAGGAGGCCTTCGGCCAGGGTGCCGGGGTCGAGGCCCACCGACAGCCGTCGCGACACCACGCGCAGCTCGGACAACAGCCGGTAGGCAGCGGCGTACCGGCCACCGTCGGCGACCTGGATGCTGTCCAGGCGAAGCACCCACGCACCGATGGCGCCGGTGGCGAAGATGATGACGACCCACACGGCCACGCTGCCGAACGCGGTCGGCTCGATCAGGTCGCCGCCGGCCAGGACGTTGCCGACGGCGAGCCCGATGGCACCGGTGAGCGTGGTGACCGCCGTACCGGCGATGCTGCCGGCCAGCCCGGCCGCGAAGGCGGGGACGAGTAGGTACGGCAGGGCGAGATACGCCTCCGGCAACCCGAGCCCCACGATGATCGAGGCGAGCGCCATCTCGGCGCCGACCCGAAGCCGGGTGCGCGGCAGGATCCGCTCGGACACCGCCGCGGCCAGCGCCACGAGCGCGAGCGCCCCCAGCCACCACCAGTCGGTGACCACGCTACGGGCCGAACCGGTCAGCGCGATGACAAGAGCCAACATGCCCGGACGCGCGACGGCAACACCATGCCAATGTCGCTGTACGGAATCGGGCGCCCACACACTCACAGGGGGCAGTTTGCCGCAAAACGGGTTGCGACGAGTTCCGAAGTGCCGCTAGTGACCGGGATTCGAGACGCCACGGGTGAAATCTGCGTTTTCACGTCCTGACCGGGTCGGAAACGTCGTGAATTCAGCGAAGTAGAGTGAGCGACCATGAGCAGGCCGGCCGTCGACGTCATGGACTGCACGTTCGTGGTCGCCGCGCCGGCCGAGGTGGCCGCCCGGATCGCGCAGGCCGACGTGTGGCGTGTGTGCTGGCCGACCCTGCGGTTGACGGTGACCGAGGACCGCGGCGTGGAAGGAATCCGATGGCGCGTCGACGGCGAGGTCCGCGGAAGCGGGGAGATCTGGCTGCAACCGTGGGGCGACGGCGTCCTCGTGCACTGGTTCCTGCGCGCCGAGCCGGCGCGTGCCGCCACGAGCCCGCGCCGGACCAGACGGATCCGCGAACGCCTCGTTCGCACCTACAAGGCCGGCATCCACGAGTTGAAAGACCGGATGGAACTCGGCCGCGCGGTCGGGGCGCCTCGGCTCGCGCGAGCCGGACGGGGCCGGACGGCCCGCACCGACGCGGGGTCGGCGGCGCGGTGATGGCAGACTTCATCTCATGGCTGCGCAGACCACGTCGAGTATCGTGATCGCCGCCCCTCCGGCGCAGATCATGGCCGTCATAGCCGACCTCGAGGCGTACCCGGAGTGGACGGCGTCGGTGCGTGAAGTCGAGATCCTGACGGTGTACGAAGACACCGGCCGTCCGGGTGAGGCGAGATTCGTGCTGGACGCGGGGCCGATCAAGGACACGTACACGTTGTCCTACGAGTGGGACGGCGACGAGGAAGTTCGCTGGCACCTCGTCGAAGGTGGCATGATCAAGCAGCTGGAAGGGGCGTATACCCTCGCCGTGACCGAGTCCGGCGCGTCGACCGAGGTCACCTACCAGTTGACCGTCGACGTGGCCATCCCGATGCTCGGCATGATGAAGCGCAAAGCCGAAAAGGTGATCATCGACACCGCGCTGAAGGAGCTCGACAAGCGCGTGGCGGATCGCCGTGACCAGTACGGAGAACCGGAGTGAGCCTGACCATCGGCGTCGATGTCGGCGGCACGAAGATCGCTGCAGGGGTGGTCGACGAGAAGGGGGTCATCGGTCAGCGAGTACGCCGCACGACTCCGTCCGAGGACCCTGCGGCGATCGTGGCGACCATCGTCGCGGTGATCAACGACCTCGCCGACGGCCATGAGGTGGACGCCGTGGGCGTCGGGTCGGCCGGCTTCGTCGACTCCGGGCGGTCCAAGGTCATGTTCGCGCCGAATCTCGCTTGGCGCGACGTGCACGTTCGCGATCAGGTCGCCGAGGCGACCGGGCTGCCCACGGTCGTCGAGAACGACGCGAACGCCGCCGCGTGGGGTGAGTTCCGATTCGGCGCCGCCGAGGACGTCGACGACATGGTGTTGCTGACCATCGGCACCGGGGTCGGCGGTGGAGTCGTGCTGGGCGGGGAGATCTACCGGGGTGCGCACGGCGTAGCCGGCGAGATGGGCCACCTGCGGGTCGTCCCGGACGGCCACATCTGCGGTTGCGGGCTCAAGGGCTGCTTGGAGGCCTATGCCAGCGGTACGGCGCTGGTGCGCGAAGCCCGCACGGCGGCGAGCCTGCCCTCAGCGGCGCGGATTCTGACGCTGGCCGGAGGCGATCCGCAGAGCATCACCGGGCCGATGATCACCGCAGCTGCCGCCGAAGGCGACGACCTGGCCATCGTGCTCCTGACGCAACTGGCTCGCTGGCTGGGTGAGGCGATGGGATCGTTCACGGCGCTGTTCGACCCGGCGGTCTTCGTGCTCGGCGGCGGCGTCTCCGCGGCCGGGGACCTGTTGCTCGCGCCGGCCGAGGAGGCACTGCGCAAGCAGATCACCGGACGCGGATTCCGTCCTGAACCCGAAGTCCGCCTGGCCACCCTCGGCAACGACGCCGGCATCTGCGGCGCGGCCGACCTCGCGCGAAAGTGACGGCCCCGGTCACGCGCCTGCGGGTGCTCTCGTACAACATTCACGGCCTGCGCGACGACGCCCACGCGGTCGCGCGCGTGCTGCGTGCGGCCGACGCCGACGTGGTCTGCCTCCAGGAAGCGCCGAAGTTCCTCGCGTGGCGCGGCCGGTGTGCCGCGCTGGCGCGGCGCAGCGACCTGCTCTACGCCGGGGGTGGCGGGACGACCGGGGGGACGGCGCTGTTCACGTCGATCCGCGTGGACGTGCGTGAGGTGCAGGAACACCAGCTACGCCGTACGCCCGGGCTCACCAAGCGGGGCGTCGTCATCGCGCGGCTGGCCAAGAACGGCGTGGAGTTCTCCGCCGCGTCGATTCACCTGGGCCTCGACCCGGCCGAGCGTGCCCGGCACCTGACCGACATCACCGGGTTGGTCAACCGGCTCGGGCTGGCGACCACCGTCATCGCCGGCGACATCAACGAGAAGCCGGACGCGATGACCTGGGCCCGCCTCGTCACGCAGTACACCGACGCCGCAGCCGGTGACGACACGCCGACGTTCTCGGCGACGAATCCGCGCCGCAAGATCGACGGCATCTTCGTCCGCGGCGGCATCGAGGTGGAGTCCGCGCGCGTCGTGGATTCCCCGGACGTGCGAGCCGCCAGCGATCATCGTCCCGTCGTCGCCGACCTCGTCCTGACCGGGTGAGCGTTCGACGTCGGCGCTCTCAGAGCACGGCGCCGTTGTCGGGGTCGTCGGGGTGGTGCCCGCGCATCCGGGCGATCAATGTGACGAAGCCCAGGATGAACGCCGTCACCGCGAACAGCAGGAACTCCTCCGGCGGGGTCCACGGCAGCGCGGTGACGCCGACCAGGCTCACCGGGCCGAAGATCACGCCGGCCCACGCCAGCCGCGACACGCGGTCGCCGCGGGGAATGGGCGCCGGCGGCGGCGGCACGAAATGGTCGTGGTCGTCAGCGTGGTCCTGTGGGGTCTCCGGGCCCGGCTCCGGGGACACCGGCCCCAGCGGCCGCCCTTCGGTGGCGAGCGAGCCGAGCGTCACCGATGCATCGTCGTAGCCGTCGAAGTGGTCGTCGTCGGGGCTGAGATTCTCCGCGGCGGGCCAGCGTCCCTGTGATTCGCCGGAGTCGGGGGAGGCGTGGAAGGCATCGACCAGCTCGGCCCACGTGCTGTCGTCGTCTCGGGTCATGTCGTCAGATCCGGCTCCCCTTCGTGACTCGCTCGATGAACGCGGCCGAGCCGTCGAAGATGGCCGGAGCGTCGTAGTCGAGAGTGGCGACGTGGTAGCTGCGATGCAGGGTCTGTTCGGTGACATCGGCGGAGGAGACACCGGACAAGATGATCGGCGCTCCCGTCGCGTCGACGACATGGTCGTTCGTGCTGCGATAAAGCAGCACCGGCTGGGTGATCACGGCGAGGTCGCGTATTACCAGTCTCCACATCTGGGTCTGCGAATACAACGCTTGCAGGGGAGTGCGGTCGTAGGCGTGCTCGTCCTGGCCGGGCCGGGCGATGTCACCGCCGATGGCCCCGACCGAGCCGACGAACAGGCGCAGCAGCGGCAGCGCGACGAGCCGCCGGTCGCTGCTGGCGACGGCGGGGTTGACCAGGACGAGCCCCTGGACCAAGGTGCTGTGCTCCTGCGCCAGGCGCAGGGCGAGGCAGCCGCCCATCGACAGTCCCGCCACCACGACGGCGGCACACCGTTCGGCGAGGTCGAGGAGCGACCGTTCGACGCAGCGATACCAGTCCGGCCACGCCGTACGGTTGAGGTCCTGCCAGGTCGTGCCGTGCCCGGGTAACCGCGGCAGCTCGACGCTGTAGCCACGTTCAGCGAGGTCATCGGCCCATGGGCGCATGGACGCCGGTGATCCGGTGAAGCCATGGCACAGCAGGACGCCGACGCGCCCGCCGACGTGCCGGAACGGTTGCACCGCGGTGGTCACCTGGGCCTCGGACCGCATCGCGTCCTCCGTCCTCCTCGTCGAATCGGCCGAATCGGCCGAAACCAGCATCGTCCCATGGTGCCGTGTCCGGTGGGCAGGGCCTGCAGGCGGTACGGAACCGGCTCGTTTCGCTGTATCGTGCCGACGTGCTCTATTGGCTGATGAAGAGCGTGCTCCTCGGCCCCATCCTGCGGCTGGTCTACCGGCCGTGGGTTGAGGGCGTCGAGAACGTTCCGAAAGAGGGGGCGGCCATTCTCGCCGGCAACCACCTGACCGTCGTCGACTCGTTCTTCCTGCCCGTGATGATCGAGCGCAAGGTCAGCTTCCTGGCGAAGAGTGACTACTTCACCGAGAAGGGGATCAAGGGCTGGTTCAAGCGGCGATTCGTCGGCGGCACCGGGCAGGTTCCCGTCGACCGCTCCGGTGGCCGGGCGAGTGAGGCGGCTCTGAACGCCGCGCTGAAGGTACTGGACGAAGGGGAACTGTTCGGGATCTACCCGGAGGGGACGAGGTCTCCGGACGGCCGCCTGTACCGCGGCAAGACCGGGGTGGCGCGGATCGCCTTGAAGGCCCAGGTCCCAGTGATCCCGGTCGCGATGATCGGTACCGCGGAGATGCAGCCGGCCGGCCGGGTGATCCCGAAGATCATGCGCCCGGGGATCCGCTTCGGCGCTCCGCTGGACTTCAGTCGCTATTACGGCATGGAGAACGACCGCCACGTCCTGCGCTCGGTGACCGACGAGATCATGTATGCGCTGATGGAGTTGTCGGGGCAGGAGTACGTCGACGTCTACGCCTCCACCGTCAAGGCGAAGCTCGGCGCCGCCGGGCGCCGTGACGAGAAGTCGGACTGACCGGGCGCTGGCTCCGGCGGTGGGCGGGCCCAGCGGCGACCTCAGTGGCGACCTCAGTGCCGGCCCGGGTACGAGTCGGGCTCCGGCTCGGCGGGCTGCACGCTGTGGCTCGGAAAATCCTCGAGCGCACCGGTGGGCGTGTCGTCCCAGTCGCTGAACGTCAGCGGACTGCGCAGATACGCGGTGAGGAATTCGGCGGTACGACGGATGCCGTCGAGGTGGGTGCGTTCGTGTCCGTGGCTGGACTCCACCCCGACGCCGATGAGCGCCGCACGGCACTCCAGCCCGGACTCGATGGCCGGTGCCGCATCGGAGCGATAGAAGCGGAACACGTCGCGCCGGTACGGCAGGCCGACGGTTTCGCACAGGCCGATCAGCCGCCTGGTGAGGTGGTAGTCGAACGGCCCGGTGGAGTCGAGCATCGCGATGTTGACGACGTCTTCGCGTGACTCCTGGCCCTCGCTGACGACCGCGTTGTCGACGGCGACGAGTTCGGCGACGTTCTCGTCGAGCCCGTGAGTCGCGCCCATGCCCACTTCCTCGCCGATGGTGACCAGCAGATGCGCGGTGACGGGGAGGTTGGAGCCGTCTTCGACCAGCGCCTTGAGCGCAGCCAGGCACGCTGCTACGCCGGCCTTGTCGTCGAGGTGGCGGGATTTGACATACCCGTTGGGGGAGATCTGCGGCGCTGCGTCGATGGCCACGAAGTCGCCGACGTGCAGGCCGAGATCCTCGAGGTCGGCGCGGCTGTAGACGGGCTCGTCCAGCCTGATCTCCACTTGATGCCAGCCGACACCCTGGGTGTCGACGGCGTCGCCGTAGTTGTGCCCGCTGGACAGCAGCGGCAGCACGGTCCCGGTGTGGATGCGCGTCAGATCGTCGGTGAAGACGGTGACGTGCGCGCCCTCGGCGAACCTGGCGCTGTGGGTGCCGATCGGGACGACTTCGAGCCGGCCGTCGTCCTTGAGCCGTTTGATCATGCAGCCGATGGTGTCCGCGTGGACGACGACGGCGCGGCTGGTGTCTTCCACTCGGCCGGTCAGCGTGGCGCGCAGGACGCCGCGGCGGGTCAGGCGCATCGGGAGACCGAGGTCCTTCAGGTGATCGCCGATGATCTGCATGACGGCGTCCGTGCGGCCCGACGGGCTGGGGGTGCGCAGCAGTTCGAGCAGGACGTCGCGCAGGTACTCCTCGTCGATCGGCAGGTACTTCATGGAGACAGCCTCGCACGTCGGAGGGTGTAGCGACGACGTGGGGAGCAAGTCGCCACGAAGAGTTGCGAATCGGCAGGTCAGGTCGACGCGGACGAGCCGGGTGGTGCGGGATTCCACGCTCGGGGGGCCGACCGCGTCGCGGGGAAGAGCAGATCGACGAACGCCGCGGCCGTCGGTTGAGGCTCGTGGTTGGCCAGCCCGGGACGCTCGTTGGCCTCGATCAGCACGTAGTCGGGCTCGTCGGGGGCGGCGACGATCATGTCCAGGCCGGTCACCGGGATGTCGATGGCGCGACTGGCCGCGACGGCCGCCTGCGCGAGAGCGGGATGCAAGCTCGCGGTGACGTCGTGGATCGTGCCTCCGGTGTGCAGATTGGCGGTGCGGCGTACTCGCAGCGCGACGCCGTCGGGCAGAACCGAGTCGAGGTCGTAGCCGGCTTCGGCGATGGTGTCGATGGTGACGTCGTCGAGCGGGATGGTGGACTCACCCCCGGTCGCGGCCGAACGGCGGCGGCTGTGCGACTCGATCAGCTGGGCGACGGTGTGCCGACCGGTGCCGTACACCGTCGCGGGACGACGGATCGCCGCGGCGATGACCTCGTGCCCGATCACGATGATGCGCAGGTCTTCACCGGTGACGCACTGCTCGATCAGCACGTCCACGCAGTACGACCGGGCGAACTCGATGGCACGCTGCAAGGCGTCGGCATCGCGGACCCCGACGGTGATGCCCCGGCCCTGCTCACCCCGCGCGGGCTTGACCACCACCTCGCCTACCTCGGCCAGCAACGCGCGATCGGCTTCCTCGTCACCGGCCAGCTGCCCGCGTGCGATGTTCAACCCGGCCCGCTCGAAGATCCGGCGTGTGGCCAGTTTGTCGTCGCAGCGGCTCATCGCGACCGCGGTGGTCAGCTCCGACAGCGACTCCCTGGTGACGATGCGGCGACCGCCGTGAGTCAGGCGTATCTCGCCGCTGTCGACGTCGGTGGTCTCGACGTGAATGCCCCGCCGGCGGGCTTCGTCGGCGATGATGCGGGCGTACGGGTTGAGCTCGGCGGACTCCGCGACCGGCTCGGCGACGAACAGCGGCTCGTTGATCGGGTTCTTGCGTTTGACCGAGAACACCGGGACGCGGCGGAAGCCCAGCTTCTTGTACAAGCGGATCGCGGGGTCGTTGTCGTGGATCACCGACAGGTCGAGGTGGTTGCGACCGCGACCGATGTAGCGCTCGGCGAGTACGCGAACGAGCGCCTCGCCGACGCCGGGCAGCGTGGACTGGGGGTCGACGGCCAGGCTCCAGAGGCTGGCGCCGTTGTCCGGGTCGTCGAAGGCGATGGTGTGATCGATGCCGGTGACCGTGCCGACGATGTCGCCGGTGTTGCTGTCTTGGGCGACGAGGTAGGTGAACGTGCGGGTGCGCTGGTTGGCCCACATCAGCTCCGGCGAGGCGGTCACCATGCCGTGCGCGGTGTAGATGCGGTTGATCTCTTCGGCATCGGCCAGCTCGCTCATCGCCCGCACGAACACTCCAGGCACCAGGTTGCGCCGAGGCCGGTAGCGGTGCAGCTCGAGGCGGTAGGTGAGCGACGGGTCGATGAACAACTCGTCCGGCGCCTGGGAGATGAGCACGTGCGGATCGGCGACGTACATGGCGATGTCGCGCCGGCCCTCCTCCTCGGCACCCAGCAGGCTGATGATGTCGAACGGCTCGTCGAAGGTCTGGGCGAACACGAGCCTGCCCCACCCGCAGTCGACCACGACGTCGCGCTTCATGTCCCGGACCAGATGCTCCGGGGTCTCTTCCCAGGGACGGGTCCACAGCGGCTGACGGGGTTCGGGTTGCAGCCGCCGGCGGAAGTCCGCCGGTGTTCGCGACGTGCGGGGTGCCTCGTTGCTGTCCTCGACGCTGCGGTCGTCGCCGTTCACCTGGTGCCGCCCTCCCCGGGCAGGTGCGTTTGTAACCACATCTCGAGCAGTCCGAGCTGCCAGAGACGATTGCCCCGCAGCGGGGTCAGCTCGCCGTTGGGGTCGGCGAGCAGGCGGTCGACGTATTCGGAACGGAACAGGCCGCGGTCGCGGGCCGGGGCCGAGTGCAGCGCGTCGCGGACCCGATCGAGATAGCGCCCGCGCAGGTACTTCAACGCCGGCACCGGGAAGTAACCCTTCGGACGGTCGATCACCGCGTTCGGAATGACCCGCCGGGCAGCTTCTTTGAGCACGCCCTTGCCGTCCTGGGCGAGCTTGAGCTCGGGCGGGCAATGTGCGGCGAGCTCGACGAGCTCGTGGTCGAGGAACGGCACACGAGCCTCGAGGCCCCAGGCCATCGTCATGTTGTCCACCCGCTTGACCGGGTCGTCGGTCAGCATGATCTGCGTGTCGAGGCGCAGCGCGGCGTCGACGGCGGTCTCGGCGCCCGGACGGCGCATGTGGGCGGTGACGAAGTCGAGGCTGGCCGGGCCGTCGGTCAGGTACTCCGGCGCGACGACCTCGGCCATCCCGGCGTGGTCGCGGTCGAAGAAGGCCGCGGCGTAGCGCTGGACGGCGTCGCCGCGCTCCGCGCCGTGCAGCGGCGGGTACCAGTGATAGCCGGCGAACACCTCGTCGGCGCCCTGCCCGGACTGGACGACCTTGACGTGCTTGCTGACCTCCTTGCTGAGCAGGAAGAACCCCACGGCGTCGTGACTGACCATGGGTTCGCTCATGGCGGCGATGGCGTCTTCGAGCGCGGGCAGCATGAGGTCTTGGCCGATCCGGATCTGGTGGTGCTCGGTGGCGTACTCACGAGCGATGATGTCGGAGTACTTGAACTCGTCGCCCTCCTCGCCGCCCACGGCCTCGAAGCCGATGCTGAAGGTGTTCAGCCCGCTCTGGCCTTCCTCGGCCAGCAGGCCGACGACCAGGCTGGAGTCCACACCGCCGGACAGCAGCACCCCGACGGGGACGTCGGCGACCAGGCGCCGGCGCACCGCGATCCGCAGCGACTCCAGGACGGCTTCTTCCCAGTCGGTGGAACTCCAGGCGGCGCGCTGCGGGTCGCGGACGAACGGCGGGTCCCAGAACACGCGCTCGCGGCTGCTGCCATCGGGCTCGATCACGCGCACGGTGGCCGGCGGCAGCTTCCGCACGCCACGCAGGATGGTGTGCGGCGCCGGGACGACGGCGTGCCAGGACAGGTAGTGATGCAAGGCGACCGGGTCGATGCTGGTGTCGAGGCTGGCATCGGCGGCACCGGCGCGCACCAGCGCCGGCAGGGTGCTGGCGAAGCGGAGCCGGTCGGCGGTTTCGGCCAGGTACAGCGGCTTGATGCCCAGGCGGTCGCGGGCCAGGACGAGCCGGCCGGAATCGCGTTCGTGAACGGCCAGGGCGAACATGCCGACGAGGTGGTCGACGAACGACTCACCCCAATGGTGGTACGCCTTGACGACGACCTCGGTGTCCGAAGCGGAGAAGAAGCGGTAGCCGTGCGCGGCGAGCTGCTCGCGTAGCTCCCGGTAGTTGTAGATGCAGCCGTTGAACACGATGGTCAGGCCGAGCTCGGCATCGACCATGGGCTGATGTCCGTGTGGGGAGAGGTCGATGATCGACAGCCGCTGGTGGCCCAGGGCCAGCGAGCCGTGCGCGTAGGCACCGGAATCGTCCGGGCCGCGAGCGTGCATCGCATCGCACATCGTGCTCACCGCCGCGAGGTCGGCCGGGCGGTTGTCGAATGTGTACTCGCCGGAAAGACCGCACATATGGTTCGACCCTACATGCCTCGGGCTCCTCGCCGCCCGGACGAAGATCCAGCCGCTGCCTTCTCGGGCGCCCCGAAAACGGTCACGGTGACCGTCGCCGGCGCCGAATCGGTGTGCCCGTCGTTGGCCACGTACGGCATGGTCGCGGTGCCCTCGAACCGGGGCGGCGGCGTGTAGGTGAACGTGGTCTGCGTGTCGTCGTCGCTGGTCACCTCACCCACGGTGGCGGGCATGACGTCGAAG